>NZ_CP040602.1:2100000-2360000 GCF_005885815.1 Thiomicrorhabdus sediminis
GCTTGTACCGGAGCATTCGGAAAGACAAAACGCCAAGCAATATCCTCAGGTAGATTCATCTGCGCTACGATATCGGCAAGATCCAAACCATCCGCGCCCAATCCGTGTAACACTATGACACAGGCATCCGTGGTTGAATTGGTTTCGATAATGACCGGCTTATCGAAACTGTTTTCAAAATCCATTTCTTGTTGCGAATTGTCGTCCATTAATCAACCTCTGGTTCTCATTGAAATGAGTAAAGCTAGCTATACAGGCTTCATTCTATGCCGTGTGACATTCTATTGCTGTCTATTAACAGCGGCTCTGTTAAAATAATGCCAATTATTTTCAAGACCTTGGTTCCAGCAATAAATTTTCAAACGATTCAAAGCTGATCCAAGCAAACAGGATTAAACAAACCGATGCGAAATTGGACAATCGTTTTAATAAGCTGTTTTGTATTACTAGGCTGTGGCAAAAAAGGCCCTTTGTATATGCCTGAACAAAACTCAATCGAGCACCATCAAACTTTGCATAGTGCGCAATTCTGAAATTGCTTATTAAAGCGATAGATTTCGCCTACAAACATTTTCCCCTGTGAAGTCAACGATTGCAAGCCAACAGGGATTTAGGACAGATAATGAACCCAGTTTTTCAATTAAAAAACCAAAGCCTTTATGCCGAAGATGTCAGCCTAGCAAGCTTAGCTAAAGAGTACGGCACGCCACTTTATGTCTATTCTCGCAGTGAATTTGAAAACCGCTGGCAAGCATTTGACCAAGCTTTCGGCAACCAGCCGCACTTAGTCTGTTATGCGGTCAAAACCAATTCAAATATTGCCGTATTGAATGTACTGGCAAAACTGGGGGCCGGTTTTGATATTGTGTCTCAAGGTGAACTGGAGCGTGTGCTGCGCGCCGGCGGAGACCCGAAAAAAGTGGTGTTTTCCGGCGTTGCCAAGCAATCTGGAGAAATTCGCCGCGCACTGCAAGTCGGCATTCGCTGTTTCAATATTGAATCTCATGCCGAGCTGGATCGCATTCAAGCGGTCGCCCAGCAGATGGATAAAGTCGCTGATATTTCAATTCGCGTTAATCCCGATGTCGATGCCAAAACGCATCCTTACATCTCTACCGGTTTAAAAGACAATAAGTTCGGTGTCGATATCAATACCGCACCGGAACTCTATCGCAAGGCCAATAGCTATTCGCATATCAACCCGATCGGTATCGACTGCCATATCGGTTCACAGTTGACCGAAATCACACCGTTTGTCGACGCACTGGAACGCGTCCTGACATTGAAAGACCGTTTGGCTGAAGATGGCTTGAATATCCACCACTTGGATTTAGGTGGCGGCCTGGGCATCCAATATACCGATGAAACACCACCTGCCATTGCCGACTATATTCAAGCCTTAATCACCAAGCTTGATGATCCGTCGATTGAAGTGATTATCGAACCCGGTCGTGCCATTGCCGGTAATGCCGGCGTGTTACTTACCGAGGTTGAATACCTGAAACCGACAGAGCATAAAAACTTCGCCATTATCGATGCGGCCATGAACGATCTGATTCGCCCGGCACTCTATCAGGCCTATCAGGATATTGTTGCGGTCACGCCTCGCGAAGATGGCATTGAAGCCGAATGGGATCTGGTCGGACCGGTTTGTGAAACTGGCGATTTTCTTGGCAAAAACCGCAAATTAAACCTAAAAGACGGTGATATTCTGGCGGTCAAATCAGCTGGCGCTTACGGTTTTACCATGAGCTCAAACTACAATACCCGCCCACGTGCGGCGGAAGTCATGGTTAAAGGCGATAAGGCTTATCTGATTCGTCCACGTGAAACCTATGATGAGTTAATGGGCACTGAACAGCTGATTGAAGACTGATTAGCTTAAAACCATGCAGCTAAGCCTTAAGACGGCTTAGGTGCAACTGGGTCAGTTGTTGCGCGCTCGGCAAGACATTATTTAAACCCCGCACTTTTATGACCGCTTGCTCCACAGGCAACACTTTTGTATCCAGCAGTGCACCCCAAACACCCTGTTCATCCTGCCAGGCTAAAAGCTGCAATGTCGCTTTCGATTCTCTAGACGACTTTTGCCAGTGCATTAACCAGGCATGCTGCTGCAATTCTGTCAAAGCCAACCATTGCTGTTTCTGATGCAGAACTTGCGGCGTACTGGTCAGTTGGTTTTGCAGTTCATCAATGCTAAAGTCCAAACAAGAATCGACATGACCATTGTCAGCCTGATCCAACAGCACCAATATCCATTGTTGATAGAGTTTTTCCACCTCGACCAAATAACGGCATCCACCGATTTTGTCTTGCTCGCCAGACGCTAAACCGAGGAAGTCCGCCAACCGGTATGCATCTTCCAGCATGGCCACCATTGATTGGCACTGCATCGGCCGACAAGGCAGTTGCGCCAAGGTTTTATGCAGTCGCGAGCCAATCAGGTGAGGAAAACGCGCCGCCAAAGACAGCGCCATCGAGTTCACTCGAGGCAAATCCTGCAAAGCCTTTAAACGCTGTTCGTCTAACAGACAAGCCTCGACCTGTTCGACAATCTCCGGGCTAACCCAGCGTAAACGCAGATTGGTCAAAAACTTGATGGTCTGAGCTTTTCCAGGCCAACCGACACTGGCGGCAATCTGGGTACGCTTACCGGCCAGCAATGCGACGATTTCAGCCTCTTGCAGATCCGATTTAACCAATTGCCAAGCCAGCATCGGCGCATGATCGAGCAGTTCCAGAATCTGTGGATACTTACCGGCATAATGCAGCAATGTTAACTGATGCGATGGAAACAGACGACAACTGTCTTGCACCCACTTGGGAATCTGTTTTAGCCAATCGACAAAGGCCCCCTGCTTTGCCCAAGCCATGGGTTTGAAAAAACTCGGGTAGCGGGGAATCGGTTCGTTATTGAGCATCATCGCATCCCAGCCGATGACATTAACCACACCAATTTTTGGAAAAATTCGGCGCGCATCGATGTACAACAGCTGTTCGACATCGTCCCAATAACAGTGACGAACCAACTGCTGCTGCCAACGATCCTGTTGTGTCAATACATCGATATGCTGCACTTTTGTTCCAAAATGATTTTTGCTTAGTCTTTACCAGCTGGCGCTGACTTTAAAAAACAGGGTTTTAATGTATTCGGTTTCGGCAATCGCCGGATGTACCGGATGATCCGGCCCTTGATGGCCTTGTTCAAACAACTGTACATTACGGTCAATATGACGTGCCGCGGTCTGCACCGCTTGCAATAAGTTATCACGACTCAAGTGATGTGAGCAGGAGGCTGAAATCAGAATCCCGTCTTTATTGAGCACTCGCATCGCCAGTTCATTGATTCTGCGATAGGCTTCAAAACCGTTTTTAAAATCTTTTTTACGTTTGATAAACGCCGGTGGATCGACAATCACCACATCGAATTTCTGGCCATCGGTTTTCAATGCACTCAAAACATCGAAAGCGTTGCCTTGGATGGTCATCACCTTATCGCTAACACCGTTTAACTGGGCATTGTAATCAACTCCGTCCAAAGCCAACTCGGAAGCATCGACACAAGCGACTTCTTCGGCACCGGCGGTTGCCGCAGCCAGTCCCCAGCCGCCTAAATAGCTGAATACGTCCAATACTCGCTTGCCTTTGACCAAGGATTGCATTCGCTGACGTGCCATACGGTGATCATAGAACCAACCGGTTTTCTGACCGTTTTCCACCGGAATAGCGAACTGGGTGTTATTTTCGGTAATCAGGATCTGTTCCGGCAGCTCGCCGGCGACCACTTCTTCATAAAGCTCCAAACCTTCCAACTTGCGGTTGGCGTTATCGTTTTTGAGCACAATCGCCTGCGGTTGGTACAGGTTCTCCAGCACTTGCAAAATATCGGCCTTGACCGCTTCCATTCCCGCAGTGGTGATCTGTACCGAAAAAACATCGCCAAAACGGTCGATTACCAAGCCCGGAAGACCATCCGATTCACCAAAAACCAAACGGTAAAAGGGGTCTTCAAAATGCAGCTCTCTTAAATCCTGTGCGGCTTGAATGCGTTTTTTCAAAAACTTCAGGTTCAGCTCCCGCTTACTGCTGCGGCTTAACATACGAGCGCAGATCAAAGTATTCGGGTTGACATAAGCCAGCCCCAATTCCTTGCCGTTGGATGCCTCAACAATGACTTGCTGCCCCGCTGCAAACGATTTCAATGGACTGACATTATTGTCCACCTCATTTGAATAGATCCATAGATGGCCTTGTTTAAGGCGACGTTCTTCATTTTTCTTTAAACGTAATTTGGCTAACATTGTTTTTCTCTTTTGGCGCTAAAAATGGACGCCTCTAAATAAAAAAGAGGTTCAGCTGGGCTAAAACCTCTTTTGTTTATCATTCATTTCAGCGAATCATCGCGGCTGAATAGGTAACGGCGGCTAAGAACGCATTAATACTCGCTATCAATTTGGTTTTGATAATCCTCATCGGATAGCAGCTCTTCAATCTCTTCAACATCATGCGGCATAATCTTGAATAACCACCCCCCGTCATAAGGCTCATCGTTAATCAACTCGGGCTCGTCTTCGAGCGCCTCGTTGATTTCAACAATCTCTCCACTGACCGGCGCAAGGACTTCGGTGGCGGTTTTCACCGATTCCACCGACATAGCCTCTTCACTGGCAGCGATATCGGTACCTAATTCAGGATAGGTCACACTCATAATCTCACCCATTGATTCCTGGGCGAAATCGGTTAAACCGACCACCGCATGACCATCGGCATCGATATAAACCCATTCGTGGTTTGGTGTGTATTTTAAGTGATTGGGTAAAACGCTCATCTGCCCACCCTTTAAAAAAGTAATAAGGTTATTATAACGACTATTTATCGCGGCATGATACCGTAAAACGGATGATTTGTTTTAGGGGAGTTTTAAGCGCTGGCTTCTTTTGCGATTTCGACGCGGTTACGGCCATTGCGTTTAGCCCGATAGAGCGCATCATCGGCACGTTTCAACAGCGTTTCATGACTATCCCAGCGCGAGATCTCGGCGACACCGAAACTTAAGGTGACACTGTCCGGCAAACCATCGCGATGCATGTTTTCTATCGCTCTGCGCACACGCTCCACACTTTGCAGTGCCTGTTCTATTTTGGTCTCCGGCATAATCACGGTGAATTCCTCACCGCCGATACGGCTGAACACATCGGTTTCTCTCAACAGGCTCTGAACTTCTTCGGTCAAGGCGATTAGAACCTGATCTCCGGCGGCATGGCCGTAATTATCATTAATCCGTTTAAAGTGGTCGATATCAAAAATCGCCAAGCAGAAAACCTGATGATAACGGTGTGCGCGTTGTACCTCTGTTGCCAATGCCTGGTTAAACACCAAACGATTCGATATACCGGTTAAGTTGTCGGTGCGAGATAACTGTTCGAGCTGTTTTTTATAAACTTCCTGATGGGTGATATCGTGCATAATCACACTATAAAGAGGTTTATCAAAAATATTGATTTTGGCGATTTTAATTTCAAAGAAATACGCCTTGCGATGCTTATAGATTTTAGCTTTATTCTGCTTAGCATCGCCTTGCAAGACCTTATTGATACAATGTTTGAAATCAACCCCGGTAGTCAAATACCCCTCTTCATTGGCAAAGGTGTCACACACGCATGGATAGGCATCAACAAACTCCTGCAAACTGTCGAATTCATCGTAAAACTCGAAAAAGCGCTGATTAGCCTCGAGAATACTTTCACTATCGGAGACAAAAATAATCTCTGACGCCGAATCCAATACGCTTTGATAATAGCGGCTGGATTTATCAGAGCGCTCTTTAAAGACATAAAGCAGCACCAACAATATGCTGAGCACCAGCAAGGTCATTAACCCGTACAGATACTGTTTCTGCAAACGCTCTAATTCAACTAAATCGAGATTGGCCATATCGGAAAAGGTAAACCAGTAACCTATCGGCAAGGATTCATCATTGCGGATCATATGCTGAGTGATAATCTTATGCCCAACTTCCAACTGAGTATGTGCTCTAAAAGCCTCATTGACGCCAATGCTAGCCAATATATTCAGATTGCTGGGATTAGCATCGCCATTGACCACATAATAATTGTCGACAAAAAGCTTCGTCTGGTTTTTATCGAGTTGTTGCTGAAAACGGTCATCGGCAAGAATCACCGATTCGACACCGGTGCTCTTCTGCAGCTCTTGCGCTAGGTTGGAAAAATGACTGATGACCTCAATCACCCCTAAAAGCTTATGGTCATCAGCGAATAACGGCACCATCGCCTTAAAAGTCATACTAAAACGTCCGACACTGACGCTCTGGTAGATTCTCGGTGCCAGCAAGACTCGACGCAAATCCTCACGCACCCCCTTGAGGTTGTCACCGATCTTGTTGGTCCAACTCCGGTAACGGCTAAAGCCGTCTTTATCGATCACTTGAATCCATAAATTACGATGACGAGTGTGAAAAGCCAAACGCTCCAATAAAGCGCTCAACACCATTTCGTTCTGCTTATTGCAATCATCACACAATAACGATTGCACACGATTGTTTTCCGCCAAAGCGAGTGCCAGCGCCATCGTCGATTCACGGCTATCCTTGATTAAACCTTGAATATCCATATCCAGCTGCTGTTGATACTTGTGTAACGAGACGTTATATAGATGATCTTTCGCATTACCGTAAAACAGGTAGGCAAGCACCATCAAAAATGCAATCAAAGCAGCCGCCATACCGATAACCAGATTCAAGTTTCGGTCACTGAAAATATGCTTGTTAAATCGTGAAGATGGCGTCACATAATTCCTATTTGTAAGGATAATGGCTTAAGCTAAACAACAAATATTAGCTATGTTTGTCGATATAAATAACCGTATTAATGGTAGGTCAATTTTACCTAATTTCTTTTATTAGGCAATTGCCAATATATAAAATCCGCTCGCCACTGGCAAGCAGAATCAAAGCTCCCTTCCGAGAGTTCAAAATTGTGAAATCGTTGCGGTAACCACTCCCCAAATCAGCATATCGGTCTCTTCTTTGACTTTAATCGGTGGATATTGATCATTTTCCGGCAATAGCCAGACCCCATCTGCGCGCATAGCTAAGCGCTTTACCGTCAATTCACCATCCAAAGCTGCTATGACAATTTTGCCATCAACCGGTGTGATGCTACGATCCACCACCAAAATATCCCCATCTTTGATTCCCGCATCCTGCATCGAATTACCTTGCACGGTTAATAAAAAAGTGGCTTCTTTATTACGAATCAACTGGTCATTCAAATCAATACGCGCCTCAATATAGTCTTCCGCCGGACTGGGAAAGCCGGCGACCACCTTGTGACCGAACCACGGCAATTCGACTAATTGTGCATCATTGGCCGGCACGGAAACCTGCACCGCTTGATTTGACCAGTCCGGCTCGATCGTTTTCTGTGCCTGCAACCAAGCTTTAATGGCAGCCACCTTGGATTCAGGAATACGCATAACCTTGGTAGCTTCCCCAAATTGCCCGCTACCAGGCTTTCTGCCGGCACCTTGACGCGCACCGCCACGGGTCGGCGCTTGTCGTTCTGTTTTTTTCATGACACCCAATCCTATTGATAGCAATAAATATTAAATAACTGCGTTTATTATCGCAATTTATTGACTTAATTTGAATAGTGTTACAATATTCAAAAAGCTTATTTTTATCGAACCGATCTTATGCCTATTTATGCCTTAGTTGACGGCAACTCCTTTTACGCGTCTTGCCAAATCGCTTTTCAGCCCCATTTGAAAAACCGTCCGGTGGTGGTTTTATCCAATAATGACGGCTGCATTGTCGCCGCCAATGATATTGCCAAAGCGCTGGACACTCCAAAAAACTATGGTACCGGCGGTTACCGTGCCGCCAAGCCGACCAGCATGATGTTTCAGCCTTACTTTAAAGTCGCGGCTTTGTTAAAGCGTCATAAGGCGGTGATCTTCAGCTCCAACTATGAACTGTATCAGGACATGAGCCAGCGTATGCACGCCATTAGTGCACAATTCAGCGATTCTCAGGAAATTTACTCCATTGATGAAAGTTTTCTCGATTTCAGCGGCTTAACCCCTATGCAACGAGAACAACAGGCACAACAACTCAAACAACGCGTTATGCAATGGATCGGCATTCCGGTCGCTGTCGGTATCGGCCGAACCAAAACCGAAGCCAAACTTGCCAATCATCTGGCAAAAAAACTGCCGACGCAAAACGGCGTAATGGATTTAACCGAATTTGACCCCAGCGCGCGCGCATTGCTCTATAAAAAAACACCGGTGGATAAGGTATGGGGGATTGGCCGCCAGGTCTCGACACGACTCCAGCAAATCGGCATTAACACTGTCTACGATTTACAAAATGCCGACAATAAAACCTTGAGAAAGTGTTTTTCGGTGAATCTGGAAAGAACCATCCGCGAACTCAATGGTCAGGCGTGTTTTGCTTTACAGCAAACGCCACAGGCGAAAAAAAGTATCGTTTCATCTCGCTCGTTCGGTCTACTGGTCGATGATTTTCAACAGATGCGCCAAGCGGTTTCCAGCTATATGGCGATCGCTGCGGAAAAACTGCGCCATCAACAGCACCTCTGCCGAGTAGTCAGCGTCTATATCAGCACTCCCAAACACCAAGCCGTTGCGCAATATCGCAATCAGCACAGCATTGCTTTGGTCGAACCCAGCGACAACACCATTGTGCTAAACAAAATGGCCTTAACCGCACTGAAAGAGATTTGGCGGCCTGAGTTCAAATATCAAAAAGCCGCCGTCATGCTCAGTGGCCTATTGCCAGACAGCGGCATACAAGCCGACCTGTTTGGCGAACCGGTCATGACATCACAAACACAAGCAGAAACCTCCGCCAAATTGATGCAGACCATCGATCAGATCAATCGAAAAATGGGCAAAAAAACGTTGCAGCTGGCGAGTTGCGGTCAAGGAAAAACCGCTTGGCAAATGAAACGTAATCTGATTTCACCGCGCTATACCACGCGTTGGCCGGAGATCCCGGTTGCAAAAGCCAATTGACATCACAAAACATAAAAATGGCGCGCTTGAGAGGAGTCGAACCCCCGGCCTTCCCCTCCGGAGGGGGACGCTCTATCCAGCTGAGCTACAAGCGCAGAATAAGATAGTACAATCTTTATCGAATAGGGATTAAGGTCATACTTGAGGCGGTATTATAAAGTTTTAGGCACCCTTTGTGAAAAGTTTAACTGATGGATGTGCAACTTATTCGCACCAATATCGACAAATCACAAATAGGCAGAAAAATTTTATTGTCACCAACAGTTCATCTAAAATCTTACTCTGAGCACACTCTAGAGTGAATTTGTGCAAAAATAAGTCCATCGCAAAAATTTAGATAAAAAAGGAAATCCAGTGCATTACCAAGGTGTAACAAACTATCAACACGGTACTGAAGCAGCGACAGGAATTTTAATCACCAATCTGGGAACACCAGATGCGCCGACCAAAGAAGCCTTAAAACCTTATCTAAAAGAATTTTTAATGGATCCTCGGGTGGTTGAGCCGCCTCCAGCACGCTGGCTTTGGAAACTGATTCTGAATGGCATTATTTTGAATACCCGCCCGGCGAAATCGGCAGAAGCCTATGCATCGGTTTGGGATTCAGAAGGCCCAGGGGCGCCCTTGTTGAACATTTCCAACCGTCAGATCAATGCGGTGGCCGAACGAGTACGCCCACATTTTAAGGGCCGTGTGGAATTCGCTTTGGGAATGCGTTACGGCAATCCGTCGATTGCCAGCGGCCTCAAAGAACTGCAGGATAAAGGTTGCCAACGTATTTTAGTACTCCCTCTTTATCCGCAATATGCAGCCGCCACCACCGCTTCAACCTTTGATGCCGTCAGTGCCGAACTGCAAACCTGGCGCTGGTTGCCGGAGATGCGCTTTGTTAATAAATACCATCGCCATCCGGGCTATATCAAAGCCTTGGCGAATAGTATTCGTGAACACCAGCAACAACACGGTAAGCCACAATTATTGGTGATGTCTTATCACGGCGTGCCGCAGCGTTATCTGGACAATGGCGATCCATACCACTGCGAATGCCATGTCACCTCTCGTCTGGTTGCCGAAGAACTGGGGCTGAGTAAAGACGAATATAAAGTCACCTTCCAATCGCTGTTCGGTAAAGAGGAATGGATCAAGCCTTATACCGATGCCACCATGAAATCTTTACCTGAAAAGGGCATTAAAGATATTCAGGTTATCTGTCCTGGTTTTTCGGCGGACTGCCTGGAAACCATTGAGGAGATTGATGAAGAGAACCGCGAATACTTTATTGAAGCCGGCGGTGAAAAATTCAGCTATATCAAATGCCTGAATGACAGACCCGATCACGCCGATGCTCTGGCTACATTGGTTTTACAGCATACCCAAGGCTGGTATGAACGCGATCAGTTTGATGCCGACACTGACAGCAAAGAACGTCAAACGGTTGCCGCCAATGCCAAGGCGATGGGCTGCCCATTTTAATCGGCTTATTGATCAAGGCCATTTGAGTTTTAAATGGCCTACTGTACCTGAGTACAATACACTTATAAGCATCAGCTTATATAATCGATAACTAAGAACTCAAACAACGGTGTTTGACTCGAAGATATTTTGTAGCTTATACAAGGTGAGTCGGATACATGCTTTCTACCCAGAGTCTTAGTCAAAAAATCACCCTTCATTACGCTTTGGCGGTGTTTATTCTCGCGCTGCTCTCTACCTCTGTGTACCTGGCATTCAGCTACCTCATCGCAAAAAACCAAGCCAGTGCCGCGGTAATCAATATTTCCGGCCAACAACGCATGTTAAGTCAACGTGCGGCCTTATTTGCCAGTCAATTGGTGCTTGCCAAGGTGCCCAGCGAACAAGAAAGAATTCGCCAATCCTTGGCAAATACCATCGAGACCATGGCTCTCAATCATCAAACCCTAACACAGGGCAATGACGCCCTTAATATTGCCGCTGAACACAGCGACGCTATCAAAAGACTGTATTTCGGTGACAGCTACCTTGATGCCAGAGTAAAAAAATATCTGAACCACCTACAGTCTCTTCTTGAACTGAATCGTCCGCAATTGAGTTCGCGCAACCATCATTACCTTTATATCGAACGCCAATTCACCCCCTTATTGATCGATCTCGACAGGGTCGTTTTCCAATACCAGCTTGAAGGCGAAGCCAATGTGGCTCTTATCGGTCAGGCCGAGCAAGCGTTATGGTTAATCACCCTATTTATTTTAATGCTTGAGGTAAAATTCATCTTTAGGCCGATGAAACGCGAAGTACAAGAGGCATTAATCGAACGTGACGCTTATGAGACTCGCCTGCAAGAAGATGTCGAGAAAAAGACCCGCGCCTTGAAAAAAGCCAATCAAAAACTCAATAAACTGTCTAATACCGATGCCTTGACCGGTTTACGTAATCGTCGTTCCCTGGAACACAAACTCAAACAATTTTATCGAGGTTATCTCAGCCATCATCAAAGCTATACTTTAGCAATTATAGACTTGGATCACTTCAAGCAACTCAATGACCGC
This sequence comes from Thiomicrorhabdus sediminis, assembly GCF_005885815.1. Taxonomy (NCBI): domain Bacteria; kingdom Pseudomonadati; phylum Pseudomonadota; class Gammaproteobacteria; order Thiotrichales; family Piscirickettsiaceae; genus Thiomicrorhabdus; species Thiomicrorhabdus sediminis. The sequence continues at coordinate 2,111,589 of NZ_CP040602.1, forward strand.
TATGGGCATAAATGCGGTGACCAAGTCTTGCAGCATATTTCAGACACCTTTATGAACGGCTTAACCTCCGAGGATATTATTGCCCGCTATGGCGGTGAAGAGTTCGTGGTGCTCATGCCCAATTGTGGCATTCATAGTGCTCAACACAAAATTGAACAGCTGTTGGCACAAATCAAACAGCAACCGCTGCAGTGTGAGAAGCAATCGATCTATATCAGCTTCAGCGCCGGTTTGGCTGAAGCCAAACATACTCGAAGTGAAGATGAATACGATATTTTTAAACAGGCAGACCAAGCGTTGTATCGTGCTAAAAAGCAAGGGCGTGAACAGGTTAAGTTACAAGAGTTCGAGGCTTTGACACTGAATGAAAGCCTGCAATAAAAGGCTGTCATGAACACGCCGGCCTACATGATAAAGCGACCGCCATCCAAACGCAGACTGGTTCCGGTTGTATAACAATTGTCCATTAAATATTGCACCGCCTGCCAGATCACCTTTGCTCCCGGTTCAATCGGCAAGGCCGCCTGTGCCAGCCGTTGCTGTTTGTATTCATCGGAGTCATCTGCATGAAAGATAATCAACGACGGCGCTATATCGTTTACCTTGATTTGCGGAGCAAACTTTTTCGCATAGCCCTGACTCAAGGTTCGCAGAGCGGCCTTACTGGCCAAATAACCGATATGATCGGCTTTAACCCGATCCACCGAATAGTCGGACAGAGAAATAATGTCTTTCAGTTCTGAATCGGACTGCAATAACAGCGGCGCCAAAGCGGTATTTAAAAAATGCGGTGCTTCGACATGCACGGCAAACATCTGATGATAACCTAAAGATCCCGGTGGCGCCTGATGATCATCCATCCACAAAGAGGCATTATGAATTACCGCACGCAAGGACCCAACCTGCTGTTCAATCTCATCAACCAAACCGGCCAAGTCATGCGGTTTGGTAAAATCGGCTTGGACACCCACCGCACCCAACGCCATCAATTCTTCGACTTGCGGCCTTAAGCTACGATAACTGAAAATGACCGGATAATCGCTGTGTGCTAGGAACTGACGCACCAGAAACTCACCGATACGTTTACCGGCGCCACTGATAAAAACCGCATTTTGCATTTTTGCCACTTGCATTATCCCCCCTACTATTTTGTAATGAATCCAAAGTCGATCACTTGCTTGACTCACTATAAACCAGTGGCAAAGCGATACACAACCCAGATTTGGCAAGAATCATTCAAGTCCATAAACGGAATCCAGAATCCTGCATAAAATAATTTTTTATTGGCATAAGATTTCAAATCAGGCGTTTCTTTTATATAATAGCGGGCTTGCATTTCAAATGATTGTTATTGCGGTGTTTTCTGCCTTCGGTGGAGCCGTCTTTGACCAGAGATAAAATATTCATGAAAAATCGTAGTTTTGATGTCGTCATCGTTGGTGGAGGAATCTCCGGAAGCGCCCTTACTTATATGCTGGCCAAATACTCCAACGTTAACTCTATTGCCATGTTGGAAAAATATGGTTCTTTAGCGCCATTGAACTCCCATGCACGCGCCAACAGTCAAACGTTGCACTGCGGTGACATCGAAACCAACTACACCTTGGAAAAGGCCAAGCTGGTCAAACAGCAAGCCAATATGATTGTCCACTATGCCGACAAGGTGGAAAAAAACGATTTTCTGTATAAGTTCCCGAAAATGATTCTTGCGGTTGGCGACGATGAATGCGAACGTCTGCAAAAACGCCACGAAGAATTTAGCGACGCCTTCCCTTATATGGAGCTTTGGGATGCCGAACGTATTGCCGAAGTGGAACCTGCGGTGGCACTGGTAGACGGTAAACCACGTGAAGAGAAAATCATCGCTTCAGGCTGTACCGATGAATATTCGGCGGTCAACTACGGTAACCTGTCCAAATCCTTTATTAACAGCGCGCGTAAAAGCAATAAGGAGATCAATGTCTCTTTAAGCTGCGCGGTGGAGAAAATCACCAAATTCGATGACCACTATGAACTGGTCACACCTCAAGGCACCTTCCTTGCCAAGTTTGTTGTCGTTTCTGCCGGCGCGCACAGCCTGTTATTGGCGAACCAGCTTGGTCACGGTATGGATATGTCGATTCTACCGATGGCCGGTAGTTTCTACTATGTGCCGAAGATGCTTAACGGCAAGGTCTACACCATGCAAAACGACAAGCTGCCGTTTGCCGCTTTACATGGCGATCCGGACTTGATCGAATTAAACAAAACGCGTCTTGGGCCGACCGCTTTGGTATTGCCTAAACTGGAGCGCTATACCGGTGGCACCTATTGGGATTTCTGGAAGAGCCTGAAACTTGATTTCAAAGTACTCAGAGTATTCTGGGATCTCATGAAAGACAGCACCATCCGCAACTATATCTTGCGTAACTTCGCTTTTGAAATTCCGATTTTACGCCGTAAGCTATTTGCCAAGGATGCACAGAAAATCATCCCAAGCCTAAAGCCGCAAGACTTGGAATATGCTTCGGGGATCGGTGGCCTGCGCCCTCAGGTAATCGATAAAACCACCATGCAGCTTAAGCTCGGTGAGGCAAGCATCGTTCCTGAAGACGAGAACCTGATTTTCAATATGACACCATCGCCAGGGGCAACCACTTGCTTGGGTAACGCCTATCGCGACGCCAAAATCGTCTGCCAACGCCTTGGTTTGGAACTGAATCGTCAAGCGGTTGTCGATGATTTATTGGGCGGCACCGATATTCCTGAAAAATAATCACCTTGGCGGTGGTTATTATCTCAAACAGAGATACGCTCCATGACCTCTCAAGCGCTGCCTGTTCATCTTATTAGCGGATTATTAGGTAGCGGCAAAACCAGCTGCCTGATCGACCTGATCAAACAAAAGCCATTAAACGAACGGTGGCTGATCATTATCAATGAATTCGGTGATATCGATATTGATAAGGCACAAATCTCCTCCTCTAATGACGACAGCATCTATTCTGAGGCCGTTGCCGGAGGCTGTATCTGTTGCAGTGCGCAACTCAACCTGCAGCAGGCTTTGATCGAGCAACTCCAGCAGCACCAACACCAAATAGACCGTATTTTTATCGAGCCGACCGGCTTGGGCCATCCGGCAAAAATTATCGATACCCTACAAAAAACTCATTGGCCTTGTGAACTGGTACTGGGGCGCAGCGTTTGCCTGACCAACGCAGAGCAGCTAACCGAACAGAACTGGCAAAAATCCGCCGTGCTTCGCGATTTAATCAGTTTGGCAGACATTATCGTCATCAACAAAACCGATCTGGCTGCAGAAGATGACATCAAATGCTGTGAAACATTTATCGGCCAACTCTATCCAGGCAAAGCAACGCTTATCAAAAGCCAGTTCGGCAAACTGGATTTAGCCATAGTCTGTAAGAAAAAGGTTCCCCAGCCGCTACAAATATTAGCGGCCAAGGATGAACACACAAAATCACTGCAACAGTTTAAGCGCAGCGCGTTCGATTCCCATATCAGCAATACCGAGCAGTGTTTTGTGCACACCGACACTGCCAATAATCTTTTCAGCATCGGCTGGCAATGGACAAATAAAAACCAATTCAATCGCGTCGCGCTGAAACAGTTTTTTGCCAACTATGCTGCCCACCTGCACAGAGCCAAAGGCTTAATAAAAACCGGTAATGAATGGCAACTACTCAACTTGAGTGATGATATGCTGCAGTTTGATGATATTGCCTGGCGAGCAGACAGCCGTTTACAACTGATTTTTAAAAGCGAAACAGAAAACCCGGTTAATATCAGCACACTGGAAAGCGATTTACAGGCTTGCTTATATAAAACTGAGTAAATGTGCCGGCAACCCGTTAACAAGAAAAATGAATAACCCAGTAAATTTGTCAATTTTTTGTTAAAATTCAAACTCTTTATTTAATCCATACAGTCAGTTACACAATATTAAAGCCGCCGCTTACGGATTAATATTACAACTAGCTCAAAGTCGAAGGAAATTGCATGACCAAGCACATGCCCGATATCGCTTGCCAACCTCATCACGGTCCACAAGGGAAACTAAACTGGGTCGGAATGAGTGGAATCGAGCTCCCGATTCAAATTCAACAAGGTTTAAGCCAAGATAACCCGATTCAGATATCCTCGAAAGCGCAAGCTTACGTCAATCTGAACGACCCGGAAAGCAAGGGCATTCATATGTCGCGCCTATATCTGATCCTCGATCAGATGGCGACACAACAGCCATTGACTTCAAGCCGTGTGAAAACCATTTTGGAAGCCTTTATTGATTCGCATCAAAACTTGAGTACTCAAGCTTTTGTCGAATTCAAGTTTGACTACTATGAACGTCGCAATTCATTGCTCAGTCAAAACAGCGGCTGGAAACACTACCCGGCAACCATTCGTGGTGAAATGCGCGACGGTGAATTTAGCTGTGAAGTGTCTATTGAAGTGCCTTACTCATCAACCTGCCCATGCTCTGCCGCCTTGTCGCGCCAGCTGATTCAAGAAGCCTTTGAAAAACAATTCGCTGGCCAGTCTCTGGACTACCAACAAGTCATGGACTGGCTCGGTACACCGGAAGGAATCTGTGCCACGCCTCATAGCCAACGCTCTTATGCGCAGGTTAAGGTCAAGGTAAATGAATCCGACCTGCTTGAGCTATCGGCTTTAATCAACGACATCGAAGCGGCACTTCAGACGCCGGTACAAGCTGCGGTTAAGCGTGAAGACGAACAAGAATTTGCGCGCTTGAACGCGGCGAATTTGATGTTCTGTGAAGATGCCAGTCGTCGACTGCAACAGGCGTTGAACTCGAAACCTAACTATCTGGATTTCTGGGTACGTGTCAACCACCTAGAAAGCCTGCATCCGCATGATGCAGTCGCAATTGTCACCAAAGGCATCGCAAACGGTTATATTGATGATCCAAACCTAATGGATCCGATGTAATCCGCTCAATGCTTTCAGTGATTCAATAAAAAAGCCGCAGCTTAAACACTGCGGCTTTTCTATTTGAAAACCCCAAAAGCGTTTAGAAGAAACCGCCGCCGGTGAGTTCTTTATAGACATGCTGGGCATTATTCGAAGCCGCTTGATCGAATACCGGACGATCCTTATACATCGATTGGTCGATATTGGTCGCATCCTCCAAAGTACCGTTGTTATCAACAACCTTACCGATCTCGGTATGCAGATATTTCAGGTAGTCATAGGTTTGCTTCTTGATGGTTGCCATAGGCGCCGCATTACCGTGCCCCGGTACCACCAATGTATCCGCTGGCAGCTTACTCATCATATTTTCAAACGAAGCCGCCCAGGCATAAGAGTCGGTATAGCTGAAAAAGACCGGCATACGCTCATTGAAACCAAGGTCTCCAGAAAGCACAACCTTACGAGACGGCACATACAGACTGGTTGAAGCCGGGGTATGACCTGGACCATAATCGACCAACTGGACAATTTCCCCGCCACCGACATCAATGATCATTTCCGAATCGAAAGTGGTGAACTTATCCGAAACATTACGTGCCGATTTGGTAATGTCTTTGCCTACCCGGCTTCCCCAATCTTCCTTGATAAAATCAAACGCTTCATTGAATTGACGGTTAGCCATGCTGCTCGAATAGAGATTCTTCACCCCAACATCGACCCAATAACTCGCCCCTAAATAAGCATGCCCTTGGTTATTTTCAACCGCGACCCATTTAACCGGCTTGTCGGTAACACGTTTGATTTGCTGATGTAATGAATACGCCAAGGCCGGGTTGGCTCCAGCATTGAAAACAAACACGCCCTTGTCAAAAATAATAAAGGAAAGGTTGTTGTTCAAACCGAAATTGGAAGGTGTATGCCAAATCATACTGCCGATTACCGAATAGACACCATTAGCCACCTCTATTGCCTTTGGAATCGGTAATTCATCGCCGATATAACCAACACTTCGCTCGGTTTTGATGACATCGTCAATATATTCATTAGCCGCATCGGTCAGCACATTGCTGTAGCTGTTAACTTCTTGCGCATAGGCTTTGAAGCCATCGACATAAGGATCTCCACCAGAGCTGGTGGAGGCCTGGCTTAAGGTTGAAAACGACATGACTGCCGCCGCAATCAGTGAATAGGACCAAAGTTTTGGCTGTGCTCTCATAGCGTATCTCCTATACAACTTTGTATGACTTGGGCAAGATGCCTGTAACAACATCTCGGTGGTTTGCTCATGCTGAATGGACAAGCCCCCAATATTATTAATTAGATTAAATGCTAAGTCGTAGTATGGATATTAACATGAGTCCAAAGCGGAAATCTACGCCTAACTTCTATCCAAAACATCGGCATTTTTATGCTCGTAAACATCAAAAATGGTAATGGCCATCGCCGCCAAAACTGGCCCGAAAAACAAGCCGATCACACCAAAATGGATCAAACCCGCAAAGGTCGATAAAACCGTGATCAAGGTATGGTTCGCGACTTGCAGACCTTTTGCCGCCAATCCCATGCTTCGTGTCAGACGGTTGATCAACCAGGGGCGCATTAGATTATCGACGACAAAACCGGTAATCACCACACCCCAGAAGGTGATAATCAAAGCGCTGCTGTAATCGCCCTGCAACAGCGCATAAATCACCATTGGAATCCAGACCAGCGCAGCACCGACCACAGGAATAAACGAAGTCACCGCAATTGCCATACCGATAAACAGTCCCGGCCAACCTAATAGCCAAGCCAGAGAGGCAAACAACACGCCTTGAATCAAAGCAATACCCACCACACTTAAGGTCAATACCGTTGAAAGCGAAGCAAAACGGTCCATAATCATCTGATCATAATGGTTTTCCAATGGCGACAAAACCTTTAGATGGCAGGCAATATTATGACCATCGCGGTAAAAGAAAAACAGTGCGAAAACCGACAAGCCAAAAAAGGTTAAAAAAGAAGAGGTCGTACCTAAAACGCCCTGCAACAAAAAGACACTGACCTGCTGTACCCAACCGATGATTTTCTGCGAGTGTTCTTTAAGCTGCTGCAATAACTCATTTTGCGTTATATCACTGATCGGCAAATAATGGAGCACCGTCTGATGCAATACCGACAAGCTTTCCGGGGTTTGCTGGGCAAGCCAGCTCTGCGCACTGCCATATAAAGAACCCAATTGAAGACTGACTTCAAACAGCAAATAAGTCACCGGTGCGATAACACCGAAAAATACCGCCAAACTCATAATACTTGCCGCCAGCGTAGTCGATTCTTTGACTTTTGGCAGCAGTTTTAGATAACCTTGGTACGAAGCTGTCGCCAAAATCATGGCGAAAAACAACGCTTCCAGAAAAGGCGAAAACAACCATAACAAACCTGCAATGGCTAATAACAATAAAATATTTAAAAATCCTTCTTCATGCGATCGCTTGTCGCGCATAATAGACCCCTGTTTGGCTGTCAATACAGTGAGTACACTACCATGAATACCGATATTTCAGAAGTCATTATTAGACCGGAAGGTTCGTTGCAGATTCTCTCTTATCAAGAAGCGCAGCAGCTTTGTGATGTCAGCGATGCCGGTCTAAACGACTTACTTAAACGCTGTGCACTGGCCGTGCTCAATACCGGTGCCAGCGAAGATGACGAACCGACCTTATTGAATAAATACAAACGTTTTTCCATTGAAGTTACCGTCAAAGGTCGCGGTGTACAGTTGGTGCTTAAAAATGCACCGCGTCACGCCTTTGTCGACAACAAACTGATCACCGGTATTAAGGAGCACCTGTTTGCGGTCATTCGTGACCTGATTTATTCTCAAAATGAGGTATTACAGAACCCAGACCTGAATTTGGAAAGCTCACACGGCATCACCAACTCCGTCTTTCATATCGCGCGTAACGCGCTGCTGATGAAACCTAATATCTTACCGAATATTGTTGTCTGCTGGGGTGGTCACTCCATTCCCGAAGACGAATACAAATACAGTAAACACCTCGGGTATGAACTCGGTTTACGTAATCTTGATATATGCACAGGCTGTGGTCCCGGGGTGATGAAAGGGCCGATGAAAGGCGCGATTCTCGGTCACGGTAAACAACGCTATAAAAATGGACGTTATATCGGCATTACCGAACCCGGCATTATTGCCGCCGAAGCGCCGAACGCCTTTGTTAATGAACTGTGCATTATGCCCGATATCGAAAAACGACTGGAAGCCTTTATTCGCATCGGCCACGGCATCATTATCCTACCGGGAGGCCCAGGCACCATGGAAGAACTGCTCTATCTCTTGAGCGTGATTCTGCACCCGGAAAACCAGGAGTTAATGCTCCCCGTTATCTTGACCGGAGATGAATGCAGCCGCCAATATTTTGAATCGGTGATGAACTTTATTCACAGTACCATCGGCCCTGCCGCCACCGAAAAGCTTGAAGTGATTATCGGTCATGCACGTGATGTCGCTTTTAAAATGCAGCAAAACATGGAAGAGGTTCGTCAAGACCGCAAAGCCAGTAGCGATGCCTATTATTACAACTGGCGTTTAAAACTGGAATTGGATCACCAGCAACCGTTTCTTCCAACCCATGAAAATATGGCCAATTTGAATTTATACGGCAATCAGGAGCCGCATAAACTCGCCAGTGAACTGCGTAAGGCCTTTTCAGGTATTGTCGCCGGTAACGTCAAAGCCGAAGGCATCCGTCAAATCAAAGAGCATGGCCCCTTCGAATTACGTGGTGATCCCCACATTATGGAAGCGATGGATACACTGTTGCATAGCTTTGTCGAACAAAAACGCATGAAACTCGATTACAGCGAGTACCGTCCTTGTTATAAAATAGACAGATAATTTCTCGCCACGCCGGTTTTCGACTCAATCAAACCGGTAAATTGGCGCAACCCATTACATACTGAGACGCACATGACTTTTGAAGAACTGGACCTGGATCCTGTTTTATTAGCCGCCGCTGAGCAGCAAAAATTCCACAAACCGACACCGGTTCAGCAACAAGCGATTCCGGTAATGCTTGACCGTCAGGATTTATTGGCGGGGGCTGCCACCGGAACGGGGAAAACCGCGGCATTTGTTCTACCCGCTTTACAATACCTGCTGGATGAACCGCGCCACGCCACTTCACGCCCTCGCATCCTGATGCTGGCGCCAACTCGCGAACTGGCCTTTCAAATCCATAAGGTGGTCAAGCAACTCGGTACCCACTGCCAATTTCCAAGCACCATTATCACCGGTGGCTTTAAGATCTCACAACAGCTGGAAACCTTGAAAAAACCATGCGATATTCTGGTTGCGACACCGGGACGTCTTGCCAAGATCATGGAAGAAGACGGTGTCAATTTAAGCGATATTGAAATGCTTATTATCGATGAAGCCGATCGCATGCTCGATATGGGACAAGGCCCTACAGTGCGTGCACTTCTGGATTCAATCGCCGGTGACTTCCAGGCCGCTTTGTTCTCGGCAACGCTAAGTGGAAGCGGCGTGGCGAAGTTTGCTGAAGATATTTTGGATGAACCGCAAACGGTACAGATCGATGCTCCAAACCAAAAATCAAACCAGGTTCAACAGCTGGTCTATCTGGCCAACGACAAAGAACACAAACAAGCGCTATTGAACAACTTGCTCAATGACGCCACCTGTCAAAGCGCGATTGTCTTCTGCAATAAAAAAGAACGTGCCATCGAGGTAACCGATTATCTGCAATCACAAAACCTTTCCGCACAGGTATTGCACGGTGACTTCATTCAGGCGATACGTTTGGAAAAAATGCACAAGTTCCGCAGTGGTAAAATCAAGATTCTAGTCGCCACCGATGTCGCCGCACGCGGGTTGGATATGCTCAATATCACTCATGTCATCAATTATGACCTGCCTTATCGCGGAGACATCTATATTCACCGTATTGGCCGAACCGGGCGTGCCCAGCAGGTCGGTATCGCGATCAACCTGGTGGAACGTCACGACCTGGTCAATCTGGAACGTATCGAATACCATCTGCAACAGAAGCTGCCTATTGAAAAAATAGCCGGCTTGGAGGCGAGCTGGAAAATCAAAGATGCGATGAAAAAAGCGACTAGCAAGAAAAAGTCAAAAAAGAAAACCGCCGACAAGAAAAAAGCGGCGAAGAAAAAAAGCAAAAAATAAACGCCTCTACCGCAAACAGCAAAAACAAAAAAACGCCGGCTCTAGCCGGCGTTTTTTACTGATAAACCTGCCAAGTGTTTATGAATCAACACCCTCAGCTTGAGTCTGCGCTGGTGACGAATCCATTACCGCGGCAGCCTCTTGTTCACCACGTAAGATTTCAAAATAGTAGTGCGCCAAAGCAATCACCGCAAGAACCGGAATAAACAAACCGACCAATGGCATGGTGCTCAACAAAAACAAGGCACCCAAAGCCAAAGTCGGCGGCCAGTTACCGAAGTCTTTTACCTGATTGAACAGAGCTTCTGGCAAAATCACCTGGCCGACGTCCAAAACCAGCGAATATCTAAAGAATAGAAAGCCCAGCAACCAGAACCAGATCAGATTGACTAAAGGAATAAACAGCATCGGAATGGTGACAATGAACAACAACAACAGCAAAAAACCAAACCAGAGCAGCTTCCCGGTCATCCCCAGCAGACTGCCATGCCCCTGATAGGCGACATTCGGATAATGCTTGTCGTGAACAGCCTTAACCAGGCTGTCGGTCATAAAGGCGGTAATCAGCATGGCAAACAATAAAATAAGATAACTGCCGAGTAACACTCCTAACACACCGGCGATTACCGCAAACACCAGGCCTAACACCCATAATAATGCCGCGCCGACAAATGGAATCGAGCCAATGGTCTGTTCCGCCTCATTGGTCCATTGAGTGACTTCGGTGACAAACGGATTTTGCATCACCATATCGCTGACCAGAAACACGCCGAAAATACCGTAACCCAGCAGTGACACCAGTATAATGGCGGCCACAAATGGAATAAACAACCGCCATAAAATGGCGGGTTCTTTTAAGTCTGCAAAGGTTTTAAACAATAAGTCCAGCATCCATTCGCCTTATTTAATCCAGATTGATTTGATATTGGTGAACTCGCGAATTCCGTGATGCGACAATTCTCGGCCATAACCGGAATTTTTCACTCCACCGAATGGCATACGCGGATCGGAGAAACTGAAGTTATTGACAAAAGTCGCCCCCGATTCCATCCCTCGCGCCATGGTTTCTGCGGTCGACAAATCATTGGTCCAAATAGAGCCCGCCAGCCCCAAGTCGATACCGTTGGCGATACCCAAAGCATGTGCCGGCTCGGAAGCTTTGATTACGATGGCAACCGGACCAAACAACTCTTCATTATAGGCCGGCATATTCGAGCTGACATTGGTTAAAATGGTTGGTGCATAATAGCAACCCGGACGGTCTAGTTGATAACCGCCGGTGACGATCTCCGCACCCAGCGCAACCGAATCCATCACTTGCTGATGCAGTTCATCGAGTAAATCCTGACGCGCCATAGGCGCCAATGTAGTCGCTTCATCCAATGGGTCTCCGGCAACAAACTTTTCTTCAATCGCTTGCTTGAACTGCTCGATAAAATCATTGGCAATGGTCTGGTCGACAATAAAACGTTTGGATGCGATACAGCTTTGTCCCATATTCATAAAACGCCCGGTCACCGCACCCTGTACCGCGGCTTTCATATCGGCACTATCCAACACGATAAACGCATCCGATCCACCCAGTTCAAGCACCGTTTTCTTCAGCTCCGCGCCGGCGATACTGGCTACCTTGCGCCCTGCCGTTTCACTACCGGTTAAGGTCACCGCCTTAACAGCCGGGTGACGGATTACCTGCTCTACCTGATCTGAACCGATCATCAATGTCGAGAATATCTGATCCGGGAAACCGGCCTTGCGAAATACTTCTTCCATTGCCAAAGCACACTGGGGTACATTCGATGCGTGTTTCAATAAAGCGATATTACCGGCGATCAATGCCGGTGCGGCAAAACGGAAAACCTGCCAGAACGGAAAGTTCCATGGCATAACCGCCAACACCACCCCCATTGGCAAATAAGCGACATAGCTTTTACTGGCATCGGTTTCGACCATCTCATCGGCCAAGAATGACGGGCCATTATCGGCATAGAACTCGCAGCAAACCGCACACTTTTCGATTTCAGCACGCGCTTCATTAATGGATTTACCCATTTCCAAAGTAATCAATTCGGCCAAGGGCTCCATATCATCTCTGAGCACGTCGGCCACACGGCGAACCATCATGCAACGGTCTTCAATCGGGGTTAACTTCGACCAGTCGGCAAACATATAACCTGCCTGAGTCACTACCTGATCGAGGGTTTCCGCATCCCAAGTATCGAACTCGGCCTGTAATTCACCTGTTGCGGGGTTAATGGATTGCATAGTCATAATGAGACTCCTTTTGCGCTACAGCCAAAACCTTAGGCGTTCACGGCATTGGAAAACAAATAAGCCGGATAGAATCCGACTTAACTGTGAATTTGAATGGTTTGAATAATTTAGCTCAAAAAATCAATTACGATTTCATCACCGTTTGCGCCCAGGCATTGGCCGCCATAAAATTATTACCAAGTGAACCGATGCCCATACCTTCGTACTCGACATTGGTTAGGGTGGTGTTGGCGCTTTCCATACTGTTCAGCACCTTCAGGGCTTCACCCATTTTTCCGGTCTTATGGATCAGCGCTTCTTTGATATCATCCGCTACCGGAATCTCATTGACGATTTCCTCAACCGGCACCTTGAAAAAGGCGCTTAGGTTTGAGAAAAGCCCAACGAGGAAATAGCTGTCTTTGTGCGATTGCTGACCGATAGATTCCGCCAACAACTCACAAAATTTAGCACGCATCAACGAGGTGGTGATCAACTCTTGCGGAATATTTTCCATCGAGGAGAGCATTAACATATTGACCCAGAACTTAAGGCGCTTAAGTCCCATATATTTGAGCGCATCGGAAACCTTTTCAACCTTGACCGGAATCATCGTCGCCGGATTATTAATGGCGATCAGCAACTTATGACTTAACCCCACATCTTGACTGATAATCGATGACAGCTCATCAAAGTCGGTATTAGGGTTGTTCACCTTAGCCAATAACTGCAACAAAGTCAGCTTATTGCCGGACAGAGTCTGGCCGTTGATCACCACCGGATTGGTGAAGAAATAACCTTGGAAATAATCAAAACCGATTTTGCGCAGATAATTGAACATCTCTTCGGTTTCAACCTTCTCGGCAATCACCTTAATGCCTTTTTCATGCATATCCTCGATGATTTTTTTCAATTTCAGCTCTGAAAACTGCTCGATATTGACTTTAATGTAATCACTGATGGTTGCCAAGCGCAGACTGGCATCTTCCTCGACGAAGTCATCCAGCGCAATGGAGGAGCCTTCGGCTTTGAGTTCTTTCAGGTGACGGAGTAACTCGACATCCTTGGTGATGTTATTCGGGATTTCCAACACGATTTCCTGTTCAGGATTGAATTCAGGGATTTTACTTTTGTCGATCAAGGCTTTCGGCAGATGAAGCATGGCGGCATGCTGACCGACAATGGCCTTGAAACCGATGTTCTCATCGGTTTTCTTAATCAGTTCTTCAGTCGCTTCAATGGTTTCTTTATTGGGGTTCAATCCGGTATGAAACTGTAACTCATAAGCAAAGACTTTCATGTCTCTGTCCAAAATCGGCTGTCTACCAATGAACACTTCTGACATAGTGCTACCTCTTAACTGATTATTATTTTATATATCACACCGGTAGAACAGACCCACCAATGTTTCAGGGCAATTTTTCGCTGTTTTACTGACGATTAAACAACAAACGATGACCCGGTGTAAAGTCTGCAAACTCACCTTGGTGATATTTTACTTTACCGGACACAATGGTGGTCATCACCGAAGACTTGAATGTATGTCCTTCCCAAGGAGACCATTGACACTTATATAAGTTGTGCGCCTTGTCATCGGTATGCGGCTTGTTCATGTCCACCAAAACCAAATCGGCCCAATAGCCCTCACGAATATAACCACGCTCTGCCACTTGATAGCGGATCGCTACATTGTGAGCGGTTTTCTGGACAATGGTTTCAATATCGAAAACGCCGTCATGCACCATATCCAATAACGCCGACAGCGATTGCTGTACCTGCGGCAGTCCCGCTGGAGCCATAAAGTAACTGTTCTGCTTCTCTTCATCGGTATGAGGTGCGTGGTCGGTGGCGATAATATCAATACGCCCGTCTCTTACCGCTTGACGAATCGCTTCACGATCCGATTTGGATTTAATGGCCGGATTGCACTTGATATAGGTACCACGGGTTTTATAGTCTTCATCGCTGAACCATAGATGATGCACACAGGCTTCAGCGGTGATCTTCTTACCTTCAACCGGGCCTGGTTCAAACAAATCCATCTCTTCAGCGGTGGTCAAATGCAGAATATGCAAATCCGCTCCGGTTTCCTTAGCTAGCTGTACGGCAAAAGAGGACGACTTATAACAGGCTTCACGGCAACGAATTTGCGGATGCATTTCAATCGGTACATCTTCACCATATTTGGCGCGGTATTTTTCTTCCTGAGCCTTAATCATCGGTGTATCTTCACAGTGCGTGGTAATCAAAGTCGGACTATGAGTAAAGATGTCGCGTAACGCCTGTTCACGATCCACCAACATATTACCGGTTGAAGCTCCCATAAAGATTTTCACACCACAAACCGTATTAGGATTGACCTGCTTTAGCTCTTCCAGGTTATCATTGGTCGCGCCGAAATAGAACGAATAGTTGGTCCAGGCTTTTTGCGCCCCCAACTCATATTTGGCTTCGAGGTTGGCGATCGTCGTCGTGGTCGGTTTGACGTTCGGCATCTCCATAAAGCTGGTGGTACCACCTGCCACTGCCGCACGGGATTCGGTAAAGATATCCCCCTTGCTGGTCAAGCCCGGATCTCGGAAATGTACCTGATCGTCAATCATTCCAGGAAGCAGCATTAAACCTTGGGCATCGATCACCTCTGCGTTATCCGCCGAGACCTGCGCTCCGATTTTACTGATACGACCATTTTCAACCAGCACATCCACTACCTGCTGCTGACCTTCGTTTACCATGGTGGCTTGTGAAATCAATAAGCGATCTGCATTCCATAACGACATAATTAAACCTCTGTGTTTTCCAAGGCGTTTACTCAACGCGGGTGAATATCTTGATTGTATTTTATCTAGTTTCCATCTGTTGTTAGTGAAATTTTAAGTAAGTTTACAGGCAACGTCAGGGGAAGATTGATTAAAACCGCCAATTTGACCTAATTTGTCCTCGCCTGCTTTTGTAAATAATAGGTGACAAACTTATAATATAATCAAGTTAATACATGGTTTTGAAAGCTTGAGATTCTTCTTGATGTTAAGCAATGCAACTTTAACATTCTCCAAAAATGGCGATCTGAATACGACTCGTCAGGGCATCGAGATAACAAAATTCCATCTACCAACAAGCGGCTTGGCGGTTCTTGCCTTGATTATGTTATGCCTGCCATGGAAAACTTTTGCCGATCAACAAGCACCCAAAACCTATGATTTACCTATTTGTGCCTATGTCGCTTCTTATCACCCTGGCTACGAGTGGCAGGACAGAATCACCCAAGGCCTTCAGCAAAGCCTTGATGGTAAATGTCACTTGAAAACCTTTTATATGAACAGCAAATCGTTAAAAGCCCGGCGCGAATTGATGGCGGTAGGAGAGCAGGCAGCCAATTTTATCAAACAAAGCCAAGCCAAGGTTGCGATCGTTTCAGATGACAATGCGGTACGCTATGTCTTACAAAAACACTTTAAAGACGATGCGCTGCCCTTTGTGTATTGTGGCGTCAACCACAGTGGTAAACGTTATGGTTTACCTTATAAAAACACCACAGGCATGGTGGAAAAAAACCCTTTGGAGCAACTTTTACGTTTAATCTTCACCATCCAACCGGCAAAAACCCGCACAGCCATGCTGACAACACAAAGCAATTCAGCCAATATCAATGTCAATGCCTTTATTGAACTGGCGCGTTCACTCGGTATTGACTACTCGGTCTATCAGGTCTCTACTCAAAAGCAGTGGCAGGATGCTTACCTCGATATACAGTACAATCCCAATATCGATATTCTTCTGTTCACCAATTATCAACCCATCAAAGATTGGGATGCCCGGGCCAATGTTGAATTGATCGAAAACAACAACAATATACTCTCTCTGACCATGCAACACTTCATGATGGACTTTAACGCCATCGGCATGATTAAAATCCCTGAAGAACAAGGCCATTGGGCGGGTGAGGCGGCAATGGAAATTCTTCATGGCAGTCGTCCCGACCAAATAGCCGTTGTCCCCAACGAACAATTTCAACTCTGGGTAAACCCGAAACTAATCAGACCATACAGAACAGCGAAAATGGACGGAATCATCAATCAAGCGATTGTTTTCAGTCCAAATGAGACTCCATGAAAACCGGTTATTTAAAACATCTATTCAAATCGAATCCAAAACAGTGGCAACTATTGATTATCAGCGGGTTCCTATGGCTGCTGTTTACCAACTTTCAGTTGACCCTTAATCAATATGCTCAGGATGAAGCGCGGTTTTATAACAACGTAAAAGAGTTTATTTCCAAGCAAGAAATAGAAATCAAACGCTCGGATACGCTATTACACGCCTTGTCGGAATACTATTCTGCACAGACCCTAAAATCGAATCTCGATTTTCGCCATTTTGCCAGCGGTTTGGTGAAAAACAACCAGGGCGACATGATTATCGGCTTAGCCAGTTTGATTAATCGTAGCCAGAAAGCCGAATTCGAAAATCAACAACAGCGCTTGGGTTATGAATCGTTTCGCGTTGATGACGATTTTATTTTCAACCAACAACAAGAAAATAAAAAATACGCGTATCTGCCGGTAGTCGCCGTGACACCGATGAACCCGAAAAACTCAAGCCTACTGGCACAGGATCTATTTACCATTCCCAAACTGGTCAAGAAATTCGCCGCTAGTCTAAAAAGCAACAGTACCCAACGCATTTTACTTGCCGAAAAACAGAGCGGCAATGTGGTTCAAATATCGATTCTGCCAACCTATGTCAACAACAACTACCTAACCAGCCATGAACAACGGTTAAAAGCGGTGCGCGGCATAGTGTTCACCATCGAACCTCTGGAACAGGTACTTAGTAAAATTGCCAGGGAGTTATTTACCGAACGTGACTTGAGTTTGATTCTCAGACAAAGTGAAGACATTCGTACAACAAAACACTATTTTATTGATGAAGACAAAAGCCATCATCATGCTATCGACCATATCTTCAACTGGGAGTTTATCGCCAAGATTCCGACCATGTCCAACGCCGAGTCACAAAGCCTGGAGATTCGTGAAACCTGGCACCTGGAACGCCTGCAAACCTGGGATCTGCTTAAATACAACCTGATTGCGCTGATTATCTATCTGCTGATCGCGACACTGTTAATTGCGTTCTATCGCTACACTTACCATCTTCAAGAGATTGAAAATCGATTAAAACAGATCTTTGCCACCTCTCAGGATGCGGTGATCATCACCGATGAAAAAGGCCATATTGAAGAATGGAACCCTCAGGCCGAGAAAACCTTCGATATCAAACGCGAAGACGCCATCGGTGATTCGATTGTCAATCTGATTATGGGCAGCGCAAAAGATAACGACCTCTCGCGTTATAGCGAATCCGGGCGCATCGAACTGTTCCAACGTACATTCGATTTGGACTTGGATAACCCGCAATCACAAACCAATGAGGTATTGCTTTTCAATGCACACGGTAAACAGATTACCGCGGAAGTGGCAAGCTCCATTCTGCAAATCAACAACAATACCGAAATCAGCTTGTTTGTTAAAGACATCACCCATCAGCGCAAGACAGAAGAAGCCATGACGCAAATGGCGTTTTACGACCCTCTGACAGGCCTGGAAAATCGTAGTTTCTTTAAAAAATCGGTGACCGAAGTATTAAAAAACAACCCCTATCATCAAGTCTCGATTTTGTTTATGGATTTGGACGGTTTCAAAAAGGTCAACGACACCCTAGGCCATAGCGTTGGAGATGAATTGCTCAAGGTCATTGCCAAACGCATACAAACTACTATTCGTGATAGCCGCGACAAGGTTCATATCTGTCGTTTCGGTGGCGATGAATTCATTATCATGCTGGAAAACGTCAATGCCAACGGAGCGGCCAATGTCAGTAAACGACTGCTCAACAAGGTCGAAAGGACCATAAAAATCGCTGAAGATGAAATGGATGTTTCCGGCAGTATCGGTATCGCTTGCTACCCTGACCACGGCAGTGACGTCGATACCTTATTGCGCCATGCCGATACCGCAATGTATCAATCCAAGGCAATGGGCAAGAACACTTATTCACTCTATAACGAAAATATGGAAGCTCAGCTCGAAGAGAAACTATTGATTGAAAAGCACCTGCGTAATGCCATCGAAAACGATGAGCTGGAAGTTTATTATCAACCGCAAGTCAGTCTCAGCAGCGGCCATATCAATGGCGTTGAAGCCTTATTACGCTGGCATAATCCGACCTTGGGCTTTGTACCGCCTGATAAATTCATCTCCATCGCCGAAGACAGCCAACTGATTCTTAAGCTTGGTGAATGGGTAGCTCAGACTTGTATTGAACAATTGCAAATCTGGCAGCAAACGCACTTGGCCAATCTGCATATCGCCATGAACGTCAGTAGCGTTCAGTTTGAAGACCCCGACTTTATTGATCAAATTTCAAACATGATGAAACAGGCTAACCTGCCCAATCACCTTTTGGAAATTGAACTGACCGAACGCACCGTTATGAGCAATGTCAGCGATAATATCGTCAGGTTCAACCAAATCCGTTCCAGCGGTTATGGTCTGTCTGTGGATGACTTCGGTACCGGTTACTCATCATTGAGTTACCTGAAGCGTTTTCCTTTGAGCATTCTCAAAATCGATAAATCCTTTGTTGACGGCATTCCCAAGGATGATGATGACAAGAGTATCGCCACCGCCATCCTTAATTTGGCACACAGCCTAAATATGCACGTTGTGGCCGAGGGAGTCGAGACCATTGAACAACTGCTTTTCTTGCGTGAACTGAATTGCGATTTTGCTCAGGGTTACTTTATCAGTCGCCCCTTACCTATTTATGAGCTGGAAGAGTGGTTACAATTAAATAAAGGCAATTTCTATTATCGCCACAATGACCTGAAACAACTGATTGATGCCGAGAGTTTACGTTATGAAAACCTATAATCCGTTATCTTGGCTGGTGATTATTCTGGTTAAGTTCTATCAGCTCTTTATCAGTCCGTTATTAGGTCCGCGCTGTCGTTTTTACCCTTCCTGCTCACACTACACCATAGAGGCCATCCAAACCCACGGCTTTTTCAAAGGAAGCTGGCTCGCAATCAAGCGTATCAGCCGCTGCCACCCTGGGAATCCTGGTGGTATCGATCCGGTTCCGCCTTGTCAGTGCAAGCCCTCCGAAGATAAAAAAAACTAATCGAAAACTTTACGATTTGTGTCACGAATCTGTAACCATTTAGCTTTTAAAAGCATTAGAATAAATGGTTATTAAGTGTATTTAGTAACCGATCAATCTCGGCAACTTTCACCACAAAAATTCAGTAAAGGCCATCATGACAGACGTTAGCGACACTCAAACCTCCGCAGAACATACCGATAGCGATGCAGAATTACCGCCTTATATCAACCGTGAACACAGCCTGTTGGAATTCAATAGACGCGTGCTTGCGCAAGCTAATAATGAAAGTATTCCACTTTTGGAACGCTTGAAATACCTGTGTATTTCCAGCAGTAATATGGATGAATTTTTCGAGGTTCGTCTCGCCAGCCTGCATGAGCTGCAGGATGATCCCGGCGCTGTGACGCAACCTGACCAGCAATCACCGCAAACCGTGATAGACAGTCTCTCGGCAGTGGCGCATGACATAGTTGAAGAGCAATATCACACCCTTAACCATGTACTGATTCCGGCTTTACGTAAAGAGAATATCCGCTTCCTGCGCCGTACCCACTGGGATGATGTGCAAAAGAACTGGCTCAGCGATTATTTTAAAGACTCCCTACAGCCGGTATTAAGTGCGGTAGGACTGGATCCCTCTCACCCTTTTCCCAAGGTACTCAATAAAAGTTTGAATTTTATTGTTTCGCTTGAAGGCAAGGATGCCTTCGGTCGTTCGAACGGTTTGGCAATCGTCCCGGTACCGCGCTCCTTGCCGCGTATTATCAAGCTGCCGCCGGAAGCGACCGATGGCGAAAACGATTTTGTTTTCCTGTCCTCCATCCTGCACGCCAATGTCTCGCGTCTGTTCCCGGGAATGACGGTAACCGGCTGTTATCAGTTCCGTGTCACCCGCAATACCAACCTGTTTATCGATGAAGAGGAAGTTGACGATTTAATGAGCGCTCTGCGCGGTGAATTATCGAGCCGTCAATACGGTGGGGCGATTCGTCTCGAAGTGGCCGATAACTGCCCACAACACATGATCGATTACCTGATGGACCGCTTCAACCTCAATGAACAAGCGCTCTATAAAGTTAACGGCCCGGTCAACCTGCACCGTCTCAATACCGTACCGGATATGGCAAACCGTAACGACTTACAGTTCCCCCCTTACCAACAAAAAAACCTCATTAGTCAGAAGGCGCAACCCAAGGGCGCCTTGCGCCTATTCACCCGCCAGAAAAATCGCGAAAGCCTGTTTGACAGAATCAGTAAACAGGATGTGTTATTACACCATCCTTATGACTCCTTTAATCCGGTGGTCGACTTTCTGCGCGAAGCCTCCGCCGACAAGGATGTATTGGCGATTCGTATGACGCTATATCGCACCGGTGAAGATTCCGCCATTATCAAGGCCTTGGAAAAAGCGGCACAAAACGGCAAAGAAGTGACCGCCGTGGTTGAGCTGCGCGCCCGCTTTGATGAAGATAACAACATCCTCCAGGCGACCCGTTTGCAGGATGCCGGGGTGCATGTGGTATATGGAGTGGTTGGCTATAAAACCCACGCTAAAATGATTCTGGTGGTTCGACGTGAAAACGGCCGCATCCGTTATTACACCCATATGGGAACCGGAAATTATCACCATATCACCACGCGTTTCTATTCCGATTTCGGACTGATGACCGCAAACCAAGCAATTGGCCGCGATTCGTCTAAAATCTTCCAGCAGCTCACCAGCCTTGGTGACACCAAAGATCTGGAAGCCTTGCTGCAGTCGCCTTTCACCTTAAAAAGCGGCATGATCGAGCGTATCCAGCGCGAAGCGGAAAATGCCCGCCAAGGCGTATCGGCGCGCATTATCGCGAAAATGAACGGTTTGGATGACCAAGACATTATCGATGCGCTTTACCAAGCCTCACAAGCCGGTGTCCAAATCGATCTGATTGTTCGAGGCATATGCAGCCTAAGACCCGGTGTGAGCGGACTGTCGGAAAATATTCGCGTGACATCGATCATCGGCCGATTTTTGGAACATCATCGCATCTATTATTTTCAGAACAGTACCGGCAAACCGGAACTGTTCTGCTCAAGTGCCGATTGGATGCGACGTAATCTGGTTTCGCGAGTGGAAACCTGCTTCCCGATTCTTAACCAACAATGCTTCCAAAAAGTCTATACCGAAGGGCTGGCCATTTACCTTGAAGACAATCAAGGCGCATGGCAATTGCATCCAGACGGCCACTACCATCTCAAGACCAATAACACGGCACCCCCATTCAACGCGCAAACCGCATTGATTGAAAACTACAGTGGTAATTAATTAAGAATCAATCAGTTAACCCTAAAGCTAAGTACAAACAGACAATAACCGCGCCGTTTAACGCGATCCAGAGCGTTAAATGGCATACAATATCTGCTAAATCATTCGCCTTTCAGAAAGTTGTAAAACCTATGCAAGACTCAAAAGCCCCTAGCGCCGCCAACTCGGATTTTAATAACGACCTCTATGCCGCCATCGATTTAGGCTCCAATAGCTTCCATATGATTGTCGCCCGTGAAGTCCACGGTCAGATGCAGATTGTCGATAAACATAAAGAGATGGTACGTTTGCGCTCCGGACTGGATAAAAACGGTAAGATCAACTCCAAAGCCTTTCAAACCGGTATTGATTGTCTAGAACGTTTTGGCCAGCGCATTAAAGGCATTCCCAATAACAACATCCGTGCCGTCGGCACCAATACCTTACGTAATGCCAAAAACAGTCGCGAGTTCCTGCATCAGGCAAAACAAGTGCTGGGTCACAGTGTGCAGATTATTTCCGGTCAGGAAGAAGCGCGCTTGATCTATCTCGGCGTCATGCTCGGTTTGCCTAGCGATAACGAGCAACGCCTGGTCATGGATATCGGTGGAGGCAGTACCGAGTATATTATCGGCAAAGAACTGGAAAACAGTCACTTGACCAGTACCGAAATGGGCTGCGTGAGCATTACCGAAGCATTTTTTGCCAATGATAGAATCACCGATGAGGCTTTTCATCAAGCGGTGGCCCATTGCCGTCAAATTCTTAGACCGCACCGCCGCACCTTGGAAAAAAAGGGCTGGGACAATGCCATCGGCTCTTCCGGTTCGATCAAATCGATTGGTCAAATTCTGGAAATCAACAGCTGGACCGAAAGCGGCATCAACCTGCAAGGCATGCACGAACTGAGCAAGGCATTAATTAAAGCCGGTTCATCGCGTGACGCGAAAATCGCGGGTCTTAAAGAAGAACGCCGTCCGGTACTGATTGGCGGGCTGGCGATTTTGGTTGCCACTTTCATTGAATTGAATATCGGCCAGATGCAGGTATCGCAAAATGCGTTACGTGAAGGCCTGCTGGCCGATACTTTTGGACGACTCAATAAATCCGATGCGCGCGATGCCAGTGTAATCGCCATGCAAAAATGGATGAAAGTCGATATTGAACAGGCGCAAGCGGTCGCCAAAACGGCTAAATCGCTGTTTAAACAAGCGCGTGATACTTGGCAGTTACGCTCGGATAGTTTCGATATCAAACGTCTGCTTAAGTGGACTTGTTTATTGCATGAGGTCGGCGTGGCAATCAGTTTTAAGCGCTCACGCCATCATAGCGCTTATATTATCGAGCAAGCCGACATGGCCGGATTCAACCAGCAGGAAAAGCTGATTTTAAGCACCTTGGCACTTAACCAACGCGGTAAATACAATGCCGATTCGATTGCCGATATTGATGAATCGGTGCAGTCGTTAATGCCTTATCTGATTATTCTGTTACGTTTGGCGGTACGCATTCACCGTGGACGCGACCTGGAAGATGTCGATCCATTGTTACGCATTGAAGACGACAACCAACTTTATTTGCAGTTTGCCGAAAACTGGCTCGATGAACACCCCTTGACCCGTCTCGATTTAGAAAGCGAAGCCAAATTGCTGGAACGCCTCGGCTGCCAGTTGCATATCAGTTAAGGCTTAATACACATCCAATTGCAGGCGGCGCTCTTTACGCAGTTGCTGCCAATAATCTTGCGCCTCATCCGGTGCCTTCTGACCCTGCTCGACAATTATCTGCAGCAATGCATTTTTCACCTCTTCCGCCATCACATTCTGATTGCCGCAGATATACAGGTGCGCTCCCTGTTCAAGCAACTGCCAAACGCTTGACGCCTGCTCTAGCAGACGGTGCTGAACATAGATTTTTTCTTTTTGGTCACGGGAAAAGGCAAGGCTGGCTTGCAATACACCTTGTTGTTGCCAAGCCTCGAGCTGCTCACAAAATAAACAGTGATCCTGTTTAGACACCTCTCCAAAAAACAGCCACGATAAACCGACATTTTCGCCCTGTTGCTGCTGCCAAGCACGCTGCTGCATAAAACCGATAAAGGGTGCCAAACCGGTGCCGGCGCCAATCATCATAATCGGCGTTGCGCTCTGCTCCGGTAATTTGAAAGTCGGATTGGCTTTGACCTCCACTTCAAGAATGTCTCCGGCCTTTAATTGTGCAAGATAATTCGAGGCCACACCGAAACGCTCTCGGCCATTGGTCTGGTAATGTACTGCACGATATAAAATGGCTATTTCGGTGTCACCCTTATCCGCCAAACAGGCACTGGCAATCGAATAGTAACGCGGTGCCAAGGGCGCCAGCAACTGCAAGAATTCGATACCTTGTTTTGCCAAGTTCGGAAACAGGTCAAGCAAATCGAGAATATCTTTGCCATAGGCAAAATCGATCATTGCCTGTCTATCGGCCCAGTCGCCCAAAGAATATTGACGCTGCACTTTACTTAAAATCGCCGGATTAAGCTGGGTGATTTCTAAATACTCGCTTAAAGCCTGCTGACTGCTGACTCGCCCGGCACGACGCAGTTCAATAGTTTCATCGCCATCTAGATTGAGACGTGCTAACAGTCGCTTGATTAAGGGTGTTGGATTTTTAACCGCAACGGTCAGCCAATCACCGGGCTCATATTGCAATGGCGTCGCGGCATCGGCAGATTCAAGTCTTAAGTAATAAACCGTTTTCAGATCAGAATTTGGCGTCAGACATTTTTGATCAACCACAACGACTTGCATAAAAGGAGCCTCAACCCGATAAAAAGAAATTTACAAATAGCGATTTTTAGCGCAATTGTATCATGCGCGACTGGGCGAAAAGAGCGAAGAAAAAGACTAAAGATAGCGGCTTAAGGGGATAAAAGCCGCCATACCTAAAGGATGGGGGGGTGTTAAAGGATTCGATTATCTGATATAGGTTTCGATAAATACCGTTAACCAAGGTGCTGTCGCCAAGATCGTGACCGCAGACATTAAACCGGCAATCAGACCGATACCGACCTGTGGCAGAAGATTGTTCTGCTGAATCTCGATATTGGAAACCTGACGCTCTACCGAAGAAAACAGATCAAGCTGTTTTTTCAACAAGCCATTCAAAGTACGAATCTGCTTAAATAATAGTTGCTGTTCTTTTTCTACCGCCAATCGTGATTTACGGTTCTTTTCATCCAGCTCATTCATCTGCTTCGCCAATTGACCGATAGAAGCATCCATCTGCTGAACGAGGCTTTGCACAGCACTCTTATCTTCTTTTAACCATTCGAAATCCGGCGTGATCATATCCATCATCGCATCGTCATCGTCGTACTTATTCTGCTGACGATTGTTGCGGTTACGACGCATGGCCTGCTCCAACAACACACTTTTTGAGCCTAATGGTTCCACTTCTCTTAAATCAATTGGCATAACGATTCCCTATCCTGTGTCTGTCATCGCCGCTCAACGGCAGCTGTCATTTTTTTGTCAATAATTCTTGTATAATGCGCCTATTATTTAATCGCTTGGCACTTTATCCGTTCTCATGCAGAAACCGTGCCAAACTAAAACAAAACTCTTCAAGCTATTGTGAAAACAGCCGAAATGAATGGTGTTTTCGCAAAATTGAGTCAAGTTCATAAAGTCATCAAACAAACAGGAAAGGCAATGAAATATATAGGCGCACACGTTTCAGCGGCAGGTGGCGTGGAAAACGCTCCGATTCGCGCTCACGAAATCGGCGCAACCGCCTTCGCTCTGTTTACCAAAAACCAACGTCAATGGGTTGCCAAACCTCTTAGCGAAAAAAGCATTGATGAATTCAAAGCCAACTGCGAAAAATTCGGCTACAGCGCCAAACAGATTTTGCCTCATGACAGTTATCTGATTAATCTCGGCCACCCGGATATCGATAAACGGCAAAAATCACTCGATGCTTTTATCGATGAATTGCAGCGCTGCGAACAATTGGGGATCGACCGTTTGAATTTTCATCCCGGTAGCCATCTGCGCGAAATCTCCGAAGAACACTGTTTGGATTTGATTGCCGAATCGGTCAATTTCGCGCTTGAGCAAACACAAGGCGTCTGCGCCGTGCTTGAAAATACCGCCGGTCAAGGTTCGAATCTGGGTTATCGCCATGAACAACTTGCCCATATTATTGATAAGGTCGAAGACAAAAGCCGCATTGGCGTCTGTATCGATACCTGCCATGCATTTGCCGCCGGGTACGATCTGAAAAACGACTATCAGGGATTTATGCAAGATCTGATTGACGTGGTCGGTTTGCAATACTTGAAAGGCATGCACCTCAACGACTCCAAAGCCAAACTCGGGCAGCGTCTCGATCGACACCATAGCTTGGGTCAAGGTGAGATCGGCTGGGATATGTTTGAACAACTGATGAAGGACCCGCGTATCGATGAAATTCCGATGACCTTGGAAACCATTGAACCTGCCATCTGGCCTGAAGAGATCGCACAACTCAAAGCCTGGGCCGGGCAGAGCCGGTAAAAGCCAATTATTTTCACCCACGTAAGTTTTTAAGCTCGCTTTTAGATACTTGCGTGATTATTTTTGAATAGAGTAAGATAAACGCTCAATCACAAAGTACATAGATTCAATGAACAAACATCAATTTATTGAATTCGTTATGCAAACCGGCGTTCTAAAGCTGGGCGAATTCACGCTTAAATCCGGACGAATCAGTCCTTATTTTTTCAATGCTGGCCTGTTTAATACCGGTGGACAACTGGCGACCTTGGCAAAGGGTTACGCCGGGGCGATTGCCGACGCTAAATTCGATTTCGATGTTTTGTTCGGTCCTGCTTATAAAGGCATTCCGCTAGCGGCAACCACGAGTGTTTCGTTGGCGCAAGACTTCAATATCGATAAACCTTATGCGTTCAACCGTAAAGAAGCCAAAGACCATGGCGAAGGCGGAAATATCGTCGGCCACGCACTTGAAGGCGATGTATTGATTATTGATGATGTCATTACCGCAGGTACCGCTATCCGTGAAGCGATGGATATTATCAAAGCCAATGGTGCTCGTCCCGCCGGTGTTGTTATCGCACTGGATCGCATGGAAAAGGGGCAATCTGATTTATCCGCGATTCAGGAAGTCGAACAAGAGTTTGGCATTCCGGTTATGAGCATTATCACCCTCAACGATATTATTGATTATCTGGCCGCAAAAAACGACGAACAGAGTCAGCAGTATCTGGATGCTATGAAAGCCTACCGTGCCGAGTACGGTATCGCTTAATCTAAATTGCGGAGAATAATGGATGGCCGGGCGACTTCGAGAGTTAATGCTGTTAAGACACGCCAAATCGGATTGGAAATCCGATAGCGAAGATGACATCTCGCGCCCACTTTCCGATAAGGGAAAAAAACATGCCAGCAAACTCGGTAAATGGTTATTCCAAAACCAATTGATGCCGGATTTGATTCTTGCTTCTCCTGCGATTCGCGCCCAACAGACCTTAAAACGCATCTGCAATGAATGTAGCGCCAGCGCCATTATTGTCGACAGTCTCTATAACGCAGATATCAGTCAGCTTAGACAAGTCCTTGCCGATGCGCCTTTTGCCGAGCGCATTATGCTGGTCGGACATAACCCCGGTTTGGAAGAGCTATTCAATCTACTGGTTTCCGAGCAGCAACCGGTGGAGCACGTTCAATTGTTCCCGACCTGCGCCATGGCACACTTTATTATGCCTAGCGACTGGTCACATCTGGAAGCCGGTGACGGCAAACTCCAGCAATTCATTACTCCCAAACAACTTAAAAACGCCTAACCTAGCCATTCAATGGG
The DNA here is from genome assembly GCF_005885815.1 of Thiomicrorhabdus sediminis. Taxonomy (NCBI): domain Bacteria; kingdom Pseudomonadati; phylum Pseudomonadota; class Gammaproteobacteria; order Thiotrichales; family Piscirickettsiaceae; genus Thiomicrorhabdus; species Thiomicrorhabdus sediminis. The sequence continues at coordinate 2,139,275 of NZ_CP040602.1, forward strand.
CGAATTCTGCAAAAAACTTTATTTTTTGCCTAAATTGGCCTAATTTCCTACTCATTTGATTAGCTTTTAGGCATAAATCCCTATTTTTTAAAAAAATATCGTGATATATTTTCTGTGAATAATTATTCATTCCTCCTAAATACAAAGGATACTTTCATGAAAACTAAACTACTTCCGCTTGCTGCGGTGATTGCTTTAGCTGCAGCGTCTAATGCACAAGCACACTCATCAGTAGATGCCAAGGGTGACATCATGGCTGAAGGCACCAGTGCCTATGTTGTCGATTCTTGGGGTCGTATTGTGCGTGACTCATCTAACCGTTGTGTACGCTCTATTGACTGGTCAAAAGAAACCGCTATCGCAGCTTGCGAAGGTTGGGCTGAACCAAAGCCTGAGCCAGTAGCAGCGCCTGCGCCAGCGCCAGCCCCAGCGCCAGAACCGGCTCCAGCCCCAGTAGTTGAAAAGCCTATGGCTCCAGCTAAGTTTGTCGGTCACTTTGATTTCGATCTAGCAGACCTTAAGGCTGCTGAAGTTCCTGAGCTAGATAACTTTGCCGCTTATTTGAATGAAGTTTCTGATGCCAAAGTTTCTATCGTCGGTCACACCGATTCTGTCGGTAGTTCGGCTTATAACCAGAAACTTTCTGAAAAACGTGCGCAAGATGTTGCTGACTACCTTGCTGGTAAAGGCATCGCTGCAGATCGTATGATGGTTTCAGGTATGGGTGAATCTTCACCTATCGCTGATAACTCAACAAAAGCAGGACGCGCTGAAAACCGTCGTGTTGAAGTGGAAATCGTTGAGTAAACCTCAAAAACGCCACTGTCAAAAATACCCGCCTTGTGCGGGTATTTTTTTATCCCCATCCACCAAACCGTCTTAGGGGTTGCAGTAAGGGCAGTTCCCCGGGTCGGCCAAACCGTTACCTTTTTCTGTTGGTTTTTCTTCTTGATAATCACATTTGACGCATCCATAGGTAACCGATTTCACTTCATGGGTAGGCGTATGACACCATGAGCAGGGCAATCCGGTATTGAACTTAATTCTCCCCCAACCTGGATTCTGACAATCGGGGCATAGGCTATTCAACTTATTCGCTAATACAACGCCAAGCTCAGCGATATTCTGCATTCTTGTCGGGTTCATATGCGCTCTCATATCCGTCTCGACCTGAACGCTCTTTTTACCGGAAAATCGCTGCAGTTCAAAAAAAGCCGCTTCCAGATCGACAAGCGCCCGAATTCCTTTGAAGATCGAACCTGCAGATTGTCTTGGCGATGGCCTGAGTATTAAACCATGCGATGGAAATAATGCCTTGTCGGCAAATCGATGCAGCGCTTCGATTGACGACACTTTCTGCATCGCATAATTGGTTTTGTAAAAAACCTCTTTCTGAATCACATGCAGATTTCTCGTTCTATCAATGAAATAGAGCATTTCCTCATTAATCGCCATGCTTCCCATTAGCGGATGACTGCCGAAACTGCCCTCGCTGGCGATCGCATAATCCACCTCCGTTCCGTCAAAAGCCAATGCGCATTTGCGTTTTGCGGTATCGCTCATCGAACCGGTTCGTTCTATTTCTCCGCAAAAAGTTCCCAAGCTATCTGTATCGACATCCCATTCAAGCAGATTCGCTCCAAGAACCTCTCTAAAAGGCTTTGCCAAAGCTTGTGCTTTTTGATGTTTGCTAGGCAGCACTATCTGCCTGTTTGCATAAAGTGACAACGACCCTTTTACACTGTCTTTCATAGTTGAGCTCCATATCAACCACACCACCCGATGGGAAATTACATTTTGGCATCCAGCAAATCGACATGCTCTAATAAATAATCAATGAAGGTTTGTGCCAATACGGACACCTCCTTATCTTGCAGTCGGACGATATACCAATGGCGCTTGATTGGAAAACCTTCCACGTCGAGGATGCATAGTTCGTTTTGATTAGCATCAATATTGACACTACTTTTCGACAGCAAGGACAACCCCATTCCTCCGGCAACAGCCTGCTTAATGGCTTCATTACTGCCTAACTCCATACGTACGTTAAGCTGCAAATTCAACTCATTGAATAATTTCTCCACCAACAGTCGGGTACCGGAGCCCTGTTCTCGCAAAATAAACGGTTCATTTTCCAACGCCGAGACGGGGATATTCTTTTGCTGAGCCAATGGATGGCCGCTTGGTGCGATAATCACCAGGGTATTTTTAATGAACGGTTCAGCGCTGACATCCTCAGTATCAGGCGGCACCCCCATAATGTAGATATCATCCTGGTTATGTTGCAACCTCTCCAGGACGCGGTTACGATTCAATACCTCTAAACTGACATCAATACCGGGATACTCTTGGCAAAACATTCCCAGGATTTTCGGCAGAAAGTATTTCACCGTGGTAACCGTAGAGATTTTTAATTTGCCTTGTTTAAGGCCTTTTATATTGGCGATCTTCTGCTCAAAAAACTCCCAACTGCTGATCCAGTCTATACAGGTTTTTTGCAGTTCCTGTCCCGCTTCGGTGAGATAAAGCTTTTTACCAATGATTTCAATCAATGGTAGTCCAATCTCTTCTTGCAACAACTTAATTTGTTTGGAAACGGTTGGCTGGCTGACACACATCTCTTCTGCTGCACGGGTAATGCTCAAAAGACGTGCCACCGCTTCAAATGTCTGTAATTGTCTTAAGGTTACTCGCCTCATACCGATCATCCTCAACCTATATTAATAGCCTAATGGCTATGATTGTCATCATAATATTTCATTTTTATCTATCTAACAACCATTCTAGAATAGGCTCCGTCACCTTAGAAGGTGGTTAACCAAGACACTTAAGGAGCAAACCTATGCAACAACAACATTCGGTTACAAGAAACATCAGTATATCCCGCTGCATCAAAACGGCTACCTATTACAAAAACTTAAGGACAAATCAATGCCTGACCTAAAGGCTGCTTTTTAAAAAGATAAATGAGGACCTGTTTATGGACTTTTCACTGTTAAACAATTTGATTGACCCTGCGATTTTGTTTTTCTTCTTTGGATTACTGGCCGCCAGCGTACGTTCCAATTTGGAAATCCCGGCTCCGATCGCTAAGTTCTTTTCTTTATACCTGTTAATCGCTATCGGTTTCAAAGGCGGTGTCGCGCTGTCAACCAGCGGTTTCACTTCCACGGCAATGATCGGTATTGGTGCCGCATTGCTGATGGCATTGCTGGTGCCTGCCTATAGCTTTCTGATTTTGCGCAACCGCACCAATCCATATAACGCCGCCGCTATTGCCGCGACTTATGGCTCAATCAGCGCGGTGACCTTTATCGCTGCACAACAATACTTGACTAAAAATGAGGTCGATTTCGGCGGCTACATGACCGTTGCCATGGTATTGATGGAGTCTCCGGCAATTATCATGGCGGTGTTGTTGGCCACACTGGTTAGAAAAAAAGAGACCTTCAATCCAGCTCACTCGGTAGGTGCGGCGGCAGTCAGCCAGAACAAACCAATCTCTTTGAAAGAAGTTCTACACGAAGCATTTACAGACGGCGCGCACCTGTTGCTTATCGGTAGTTTGGTCATCGGTTTTATCACAGGACCTGCCGGTAAAGAGATGATGGCACCTTTCACCTCGGAAATCTTCAAAGGTATCTTGGCCTTCTTCTTACTTGAAATGGGATTATTGGTTGCCCGTCAGTTACGCCAATCGAAAGACCTGGACAAGACCCTGGTGAGCTTTGCCTTGATCATGCCAATGGTAAATGCAGGCGTGGCGGTCACTTTGGCTTACACCTTAGGCATGTCGCAAGGTGATACATTGCTATTAGCCGTATTGGCTGCAAGTGGATCCTATATCGTTGTACCGGCTATCTGTCGTTATGCGATACCAGAGGCGAAACCCGGCGTGTATTTCAGCATGTCATTAGCCTTTACTTTCCCATTCAATATTGTGGTTGGTATTCCACTTTATTACACGATTATCGATGTACTTTGGAATTAACCATAAAAAGGAGATTGACATTATGAAACCCGTAAAGCGCGTGGAATTCATCATCGATTCGTTAATGGTAGAAACACTACTCGAGTCACTCTCTGAGATTAACATCACCAGCTACACCGTGATCCGAGAAGCCTATGGCAGCGGAGAACGCGGCGTGCGTGGCGGCGATATTTTCAGCGGAGCCTTTGACAACAGCTATGTGTTGATTGCCTGCACAGAGGACGAATCCAAACAGATTATTGAAACCGTACGACCGGTACTGAAGAACCTAGGAGGCATGTGCTTAGTATCTGATGCTCAATGGGTACTGCATTAATCAAGGCATGGATACTTAACTCAAAAAACAAGAACAGCCGTTACAAGCGCAACGCTTGTAACGGCTGTTTGTTAAGGCATCTATCCAAGCCAGGCTTTAAGAATTAAGGATATCCCAACCAAAAAGGTGACCACTTCAAAAGCACGCTTGACCAACTGATTGCCTTTAACGATTGCCAAATGCGCGCCTAAATAACCGCCTATTAAGGAACCGACGATAAGCGCCGGCAACCAGGACCACTCTATCGATCCTAAAATACCCAAGGTAACGGCTCCAGAACCGTTCCAGAAAATACCGACCAGAATCAATGTATAACCCACTGCGGTTTTGTAATCCAAGCCAAACCAGCGAATCAACCATAAGGTGACAAACAGTCCAGTACCGGAAGTTAAGGAACCGTTTAAAGCGCCTATTACAAACAAGACACCACCCCCGATCAGGTAACCGTTAAGATCACGATGACTGTCATGGCTGATTTGCCCTAATTCGGGTTTACGCCAGGAATAAATCGCCAATAACAACGTCAAAACCCCCAGTAAAAACTGGGAAATACGATCATCAACCTGCAAGATAATGCTTGCCCCGAGCACAACGCCGGGCAAACCGCACAACAGAATAAAAGCTGAAAAACGCCAATCGAACTGACCGGTTTTCAGATGGCGCAAGGTCGCCCCCAAACCGAGAAACACACTGGCCACCTTATGGGTGGCTAAAGCCACGCCAAAAGGCAAGCCCAGAAACAACAAAGCTGGCAGCTGCAGCAAACCCGCCCCACCACCGGCCAGTGCGGAAAAGAAATTTGCCGTTAACGAGATAATAAACAGCAGTATCTGGTCAAACCATGCCATTTACCCGATGCCTACTCGCTATCCGTCACAGGCATCGATTTAATATACACATCGTGTTTGCTGTACGGAATCTCGATATCGCGCTCGGCAAAGCCTTTATAGATTGCCGTATTCAAACTATCGACAACACGCCCTCGAATCTCCGGGTCATCGATCCAAACCAGCAGCTCCAAATCCAAACCGGAAGCACCAAACCGTCTAAAACGCACTCTTGGCTCCGGATCAAGGCAGATTTCCGCCTCTTCAGCGGCAATTTCCAACAATGCCTGTTTGGCGCGATCTATATCGGTTTGGTAAGAAACACTGACCGCAACACGGGTTCTCGATTTGATATGCCGACCGGAAGATTCATTAATAATCTTGCCGTTGGCGATAATCGCATTGGGCACATTGATCTCTAGATCGTCACGCGTCAGAATTCTCGTCGAACGAAGACCGATATGAGTCACCATCCCTCTTTCACCGCTATCAATGACAATATAGTCGCCAATTTTGTAGGGCGAGTCGGCAAGGATGAAGACGCCGGACAACAAGTTGGAAATGGTATCTTTGGCGGCAAAACCGACCGCAATACCAATCACCCCTGCCGAGGCCAGCCAGGCGGTCATATCAATATTCCAGCTGATAAACAACAAGTACATGGCAAGCAAAACAATAATTACCGATGCCCCGTTTTCAAATAACGGCAAGGTCTGCACGCGAATGAAGGCCCCTTCTTTGGCATTCACACTCAAGTGTTTCAGCGCAAAACGGGTACTGCGGAAAACAAACTGCCCCCAGATAACGATATCGATACTTTGCAAAATCTTCGGCGTCAACCCGATTAAGAATTCGGACAAGGCAAACAGGTTAATCGCCTGATGGATTGCCAACAAAACAATGGAAAGACTGATCGGTAAGCGAATCGCTTGAAAAACAAATGCCAGAATCGGGCGTTGCCTGGCTGTCGCTCCCCAAAGCAAGGTCCACTTAATGGTTTGACTGACAACAAACGCAATCAACACCGCGGCGATAATCAGCAAAACCGCATCCAACCATAGGCTTTCCGGTAAAGTGATCCAACTTCGAATTAATTCAATCATAATGCTTACCTAGCTGAATTAAAGACGGTCTAACATCCGTCACATCCATTCATAAAAAAGCCAGTGGCAAGTCGACACTTGAAACCACTGGCACTGTTTTCATCTTATCTCTAAAGCACTAGTCTTCAGTTTTATGTAAATGCACATCCATTTGCGGATAAGGAATGCTGATGCCTTGCTCATCAAAAGCCAGCTTCACTTTTTCATTCATATCCCAATACACTTTCCAGTAATCGCCAGAGTTAACCCAAGGACGGACAACAAAGTTAACACTGCTATCGCCAAGTTCGGATAAAGCAACCACCGGCTCCGGATCTTTAAGGATACGTTCATCTGCAGCGATCAGGTCTAACAGGATCTGTTTGGCTTTGCGTAGATCATCGTCATAGCCGATACCGAAAACCATGTCGACACGACGGGTATCACGCGCCGAATAGTTGGTAATTGGCCCGCCATAGATGCCGCCATTCGGAACAATGACTTCCTTATTGTCACCGGTGCGCATAACCGTACTGAAAATTTGTACTTTTTCAACCACTCCTAAAATGCCGCCTGCGTCGATAAAGTCACCGCTTTTGAAGGGTTTAAACACCAGAATCATCACTCCGGCGGCAAAGTTCTGCATTGAGCCCTGCAGGGCCAAGCCAATGGCAAGACCGGCGGCACCAATCAGCGCAACCAGAGAGGTGGTATCAACACCCAGTTGATCCAATGACGCAATAATGACGAATAAGATCAACAACGCATTAACGATCGAACCGATAAAATCAATCAGCATATCGTCGATCTTCTGCGAACGCTTCAATAGCTTTTTCAGCAAATCAACTACGATATGCACCACCCAGCGACCAATGACAAAAATCGCTAACGCCATCAATACCTTAATTCCCCAAGGAACCACATAGGCATTCATTATCATTTCAGCATCCACTTTTACACCCTCTCCAATAACAATTAAAAATTATTCTGCTGTAATTAAGGTACCGACACCTTCGTCGGTAAAGACTTCCAACATCACGGCATGCTCGACTCGACCATCAATGATATGTGCCGAGTGAACACCGTTCTGAACCGCTTCCAATGCACAACCGATCTTTGGCAGCATACCACCGTAGATGGTACCGTCTTCAATTAACTCATCAACGGTTTTTGAATTCAGCCCGGTTAATAACACCCCTTCTTTATTCAACAAGCCAGGTGTATTGGTCAATAGCATTAGCTTTTCGGCATTTAATGCCTCAGCCACCTTTCCGGCGACTAAATCGGCATTGATATTGTAGGAATGACCATCATCACCAACACCGACTGGTGCGATTACCGGAATGAAGTCATCAGAAATCAACATATCCAGCACCTTGGTATTAATGGCTTTCACTTCCCCAACATGACCCAAATCGATAATTTCCGAAGCACGCTCCGGCGCATCAAAAGCCATCTGCATCTTGGTCGCCTTGATCAGGTTACCGTCTTTACCGGTTAGACCGACCGCATTTCCGCCAGCCTGATGAATCAGGTTAACAATCTGCTTATTAACCTGACCACCTAATACCATTTCGACAATATCCATGGTTTCGGTGTCGGTGACTCGCATTCCTTGAATAAACTCAGACTGTTTTCCTACACGGTTCAATAGATCACCAATTTGAGGACCACCGCCATGAACCACAACCGGGTTCATGCCGACCAATTTCATCAACACGATATCACGCGCAAATCCACGTTGCAGTTCGGTATCAGTCATCGCATTACCGCCATATTTGACAACAATGGTCTTACCGGAAAAACGTTGGATGTAAGGCAGAGCTTCGGCCAATACCGAAGCGATGTTATGTGCTTGGTCTTTGTTTAAATTCATTGTTTTTTGTGCTCTCATCGCGGTCATCTCAAAAGAGGTGGGAACTCTTAATCTCTAAAATTATTGAACTGTAACGGCATCTCTAAATCTTCCATGCCGCGCAGTAGCTGCATCACCTGTTGCAGGTCATCACGCTTTTTACCGGTGACACGAACGCTATCGCCTTGGTTGGCAGCCTGTACTTTTAACTTGGAGTCTTTAATCGCCTTAATGATTTTTTTCGCCAACGGTGCATCAAGCCCTTCACGCATCTCAATCACCTGCTTGGCACTTTTGAGCTGAACATCAGGATCCTTCACATCCATGCACTTGACATCAATGCCGCGGCGATTGGCTTTTTGAACCAAAATATCATACATCTGGTTAAGCTGAAAATCGGATTCCGTTTTCAGCGTTACCGTATTGCCATTTAGATCGAAGCCGGAATCGGTTCCTTTAAAATCATAGCGGGTGGTGACTTCCTTATTAGCCTGATCAACTGCGTTCTGCAACTCATGCTTATCCAATTCAGAAACAATATCAAATGACGGCATATAAACTCCTCAACTTGCCTAGAACCCAACAATAGCGACATTTTTCCACCAATCGGCAGACAACATTTTGCCAAGCCCTATTCATACAGTACTTAGTTAAATTTTAATGCCAGCCATTTTACCACCTAGCTTCGCTAAGTTTCTAATTATGAATGTAAATAAATGCGCCCGGACAAGGCTTTGTTGTTTTATTTAGGCAAAGATCATCCGCGCGGCTTTTTCAATTTGCACAAGTCTCGGTAGAATAGTCACTATTCGATTCATTACGCTATAAGTTGTCAGCAATGCCATTTCACACCCCTATCGCCGAACACGCCAAACAGATCGCCCCTTTTCGGGTTATGAAGATTCTCGGTCAGGCTCGCAACCTGCAGCAGCAAGGCAGAGAAGTCATTCACCTAGAAGTCGGCGAGCCCGATTTTGCATCTCTTGACTGCCTTAACCACGCTGCCAATGAGGCCTTGGAACAGGGTTTAAGCCACTACACTCCCAGCCTTGGCCTACCTGAATTACGTCATAAGCTGGCCGACTTCTATAGCCATTTTTACAAGGCCTCTGTCAGCAGCAACAATATTATGCTTACACCCGGGGCTTCAGGTGCCTTGCAGGTCGTGCTCAGCGCAATATTGGATGCCGACGATAAGGTATTGATGGCCGATCCGACCTATCCGTGCAACCGTCAATTTGTCAGACTGCTTAATGCCAAGGTTTTATCGGTGGATGTTTCACATGAAACGCGCTTTCAACTCACGCTGAAGCTGGTTCAACAGGCCTGGCAAAAGGGCATTAAAGCGGTCATGATTGCCAGCCCCGCTAATCCGACCGGCACCGTGATAGAACAAGCAGAACTGGTTAAGATCGCCCGCTTCCTTGGCGAAAAACAAGCTTATCTTATTGTCGATGAGATCTATCAAGGGCTGGTCTATAATCGTCCCCCAGAAAGCATTCTCGCCAATCAAAACCTGCCAGAGAACATTATCGTAATCAATTCTTTTTCCAAGTATTTCGGCATGACCGGATGGCGTTTGGGTTGGTGTATCGCGCCAGATAAATTGATGCCGGTATTGGAGAGGCTGGCCCAAAACATTTATCTGGCAGCTCCAACTCCGGCGCAATATGCGGCCTTAAGAGTACTGGAAAAGGACGCCTTGCAAGCACTCGAAAAACGCCGCCTGATTTTCCTGCAACGTCGAGACACATTGATCGACGCATTAGAGGCGATCGGCCAAAAAATAGATTGCCACCCGGATGGCGCCTTCTACCTATACTGGAACATTTCCGCTTTCAGCAATAACAGTGAAGCTTTCTGCCAGGCGCTGCTTGAACAAACAGGCGTAGCCATCACTCCCGGTACGGATTTCAGCGATGCACAAGGCAAACACTATGTTCGCATCGCCTATACCAAAGAATGTCAAATCTTGATTCGAGCGGTAGAATTGATTGCACAATTCATTCAAGGATTGAAGACCCAAGCTTAAACTCAAATCCATCAGATTGAATAATGCTATAACCCTATAGTATGCATGCGTATTGCCAAGCACGGAAAACTGTGGTGATATAAAGCGAATGCAGGATATTGCGTGATGAATAATATTTTTTTCTTACTGCACTAGCAAAATATTACAGGCCAAATTTTGCAACTAATGGGCAATTCAATAGTCATGAACCGACAACAACTTTCAAAAACATACTGGATAAACCACTTAAATCTAGCCATGACTGCATTGGCTCTATATGCCTGTATGAGCCTGTTACCGGCATCAGCTACAGAAGCGGTCTTTAAGGCCGCGGTGCCGAAACACTTTCCACCACAATATTCGACACAACTAAATGGTGAACCGACCGGTTTTGCCATCGATGTGCTCAACGCTGTCGCGGCTCGTGCCAATATCAAAATCGACTATCAAACCTATGAAAGCTGGCCACAGGTAATGGCCGCCATCGATAATAATGAGGTCGATTTAATCCCTAATTTAGGCATTACCGACGCGCGAACACCACGCTATCTGTTCACCGATCCGATCGAAGCCTTTCCTATTGTCATTTTCGTTCGCGACACCAATAGCAAAAAAATCAAGAATATTGCCGATCTTGCTTACCATACGGTTGGTTTAGTCGCCGGAAACGTTGCCAAGAACCACTTAAAAGACAATGACAGCTTAACCAAGATCACCTATCCAAATGTACGCTTGGCCTTATTTGCTTTGCTTTCCGGTGAAGTCGATGCGGTAATCTATCCAAAACAGGCCTTTATAGGCATGGCGAATATCATCGGTGTGGATAATAAAATTAAAATTGCCGGAGAGCCCATTCTGGAGGTAAAGCGCGCCATAGCGACACGCAAAGACCATACAAAACTGATCAGCGTTCTCAATAGTCAACTCTCTTCTTTTATCGAGTCCAAAGAATTTGAAGAAATCTACTATAAATGGCACGGCAAGCCGAAACCTTACTGGAATATGGAACGTGTCAGCCTGCTGGTTATTGGCAGCTTGTTGGTAATCTTTATTTTTGTCGGTTTATGGCGTTATTTCTCGTTAAGTAAACTCAATAGCCGTCTGCGCGAAACCATTCGTCAGCGAGAAAAGGTAGAATCGGCCTTAACGGCAACACAGAATTTGCAACGCACCTTGCTTGATAACCTACCGGATCTGGTCTGGTTAAAAGACGGCAACGGCTTTTACCTCGACTGTAACACTCAATTTGAAAAGCTCATCGGCAAACGCCGTGAACAGATTATCGGTCACTCGGACTTTCAATTGGTATCCCACCAAGCCGCTCAGAACATGCGTACAGAAGACCTGAAATCGATTGCCAAAGGTTCGGCAATCACCAATGAAGAACATGTTGTCTACGCCGATGGAAGCGAAGTTGAGATCGAAACCATTAAGGCGCCTTTGTTTGACTATCAAGGAGACTTAATCGGTGTTTTAGGCGTTGGCCGCGATATCACCGAGCGTAAACATTATGAGGAACAGGTCACCCGTCAGGCACACTTCGATAACTTGACCAACCTGCCTAACCGCTTCCTGATTCTGGATCGTCTCTCTCAGATGATATTGGATGCAAAACGCGAAAATAAAATGGTCGGTACCATGTTTGTCGACCTGGATGATTTTAAAAAGGTCAATGATATCCTTGGTCATGATACCGGCGACGCCATTCTGCTTGAAGCCTCCAAACGTCTTTGCAGCACAATTCGCCAGGGCGATTCGGTAGGCCGCATCGGGAGCGATGAGTTTGTCCTTATTTTCGGCGGTCTGAGTGATGAGATTGGCCTGCAAATCATTGCCGAAAAACTGCTCTCCCGTTTTAAAGAGCCGTTTACCATCAAGGATCGAAAACTGGTGATTACCGCAAGTATCGGCATTTCACTTTACCCCAATGATACCGCCACCCCCGCTGACCTGCTGCGCAATGCCGATGCGGCGATGCTTTACGCTAAAAACGAAGGTCGCAATACTTACGCCTTCTTTACCAAGTCGATGAATGCTGGCGTGACTCGTCGTCTGCAGCTTGAAGAGCACCTTTACAATGCCATTAGCAATGACGAAATGCAGGTATTTTATCAGCCCAAAATCAACCTCAGTACACGACGCATTGTCGGCGCAGAAGCTTTGATTCGTTGGAGTAACGAGCAACTCGGCGCTATCTCGCCGGCCGAGTTTATTCCGCTGGCTGAGCAGACAGGAGTCATTAGCGAGATCGGTAAGTTTGTGATTAGCCACGCCTTGCAAACCGTCAGTGGCTGGCAAAAGCTTTATGATGAAACCTTCAATATTGCAATCAACCTGTCACCAAGACAGTTTAAAGACAATGGTCTGGTGCAGTTTATTGAACAAACCATGACCGCCCACCATATCAACGGCAGCACCATGGAGATGGAGATTACCGAAGGTGTGTTAATGAATGCCGGCCGACAGGTAAGCAATACTTTAACAAGTCTGAACGAGTTAGGGATCAAGTTATCTTTGGATGATTTCGGAACCGGTTATTCATCATTAAGTTATCTGCGCCACTACCCGTTTGATATCTTAAAAATTGATCGCAGCTTTATTAACGATATCAATAGCGACAGCGAAGACTATGCTCTCGTCCACGCCACTATCGACATGGCCCAAGCACTGAGCTTGACCGTAGTCGCCGAAGGCATTGAAACCGAAGAACAGTTGAGTGCTTTACAAGAGATGCAATGTCCGCTTGGACAGGGTTATCTGTTTGGCAAACCGATGCCCGCCAACGAGTTTGAAGCCTTGCTCAAGCAACAGTCAGAGCAAAACTAAGCATTCAGCCCTGACCATAACTCACTAGGTTAACGGCTGCCGGTCGAACCGAAGCCGCTTTGACCACGTTGCGTCGCCTCACCGAATTCGCTCACCTCGGTAAAGACTGGCTGCAATACCGGCACAATCACCATCTGCGCAATACGCTCACCAATCTCGACAGTATAGGCTGCTGAACCACGATTCCACATGGAGACCATTAAAGGCCCCTGATAATCGGAGTCAATCAAACCAACCAAATTACCCAAAACCATGCCATGTTTGTGACCAAGCCCGGAACGCGGCAACAACATCGCCGCCAAGCCCGGATCATCCAAGTGAATCGCCATACCGGTTGGAATCAAGACCGTTTGTCCCGGCTCGATAGTCATGGCTTCATCAATACAAGCTCTTAAATCCAATCCGGCCGAACCCGGGGTACCATAATGCGGCATTTCGATTTCATTGCCTAAGCGTTTATCCAAAATTTTATATTCAACTTGAATGGTCACGGAGTTTCCTTTAGTAACAGTTAACGATCTTAACGATTGCTTGATAAGATTTTATTCAACAGCACTTATTATGCAACCAATCACGACAAATGCACAGCGATACAGGAAAAACCTGAACGAAGGGCTTAAAAGGCTTCTGAGAAGGGGTTATATAAGACAAAGTACGCTTTATTTCTCAAGCGGCTGTCAATGTGCCAAAATATCCGCGTAAATACTAAGAATCACTCTTTAAAGGATACTCAATGGAGACCATCAATAGCATTTTGTCCACCGCCAGTAGTTGGGCATGGGGACCGGTCATGCTGGTATTGTTACTCGGTACCGGTGTTTATTTGACCATTAGGCTGAAATTTCTGCCTCTACGTCACCTGTTCTACGCTTTTTCTTTGATGTGGAAAGGCCGCGAATCTAAAAAAGAAGGGGATGTCAGTCCTTTCGCCGCCTTAATGACCGCGATGGCGGCTACGGTAGGTACCGGTAATATCGCCGGGGTGGCCGCAGCGCTATTTATCGGTGGTCCTGGTGCAATTTTCTGGATGTGGATTACCGCACTGGTCGGTATGGCAACCAAATACAGTGAAGCGCTGCTGGCGGTAAAATACCGTGAAGTGGATGAAGACGAACGCCATGTGGGCGGACCTATGTACTACATCAAAAACGGTATGGGAGAAAAATGGAAGCCGCTGGCCTTTGCTTTTGCCCTGTTCGGTACTATCGCCGCTTTCGGTATCGGCAATATGGTACAGGCCAATGCCGTCGCCGGTGCGCTAGAGACCGCCTTTGATATCGACAATAAAGTCACGGCTATCGGCTTGGTTATCCTCGTTGGTTTGGTTCTATTTGGTGGCATCAAGCGCATCTCGACAACCGCCTCCTTCTTGGTGCCGATTATGGCGGTACTCTATATCGTCGTTTCACTTTATATTCTTGTCTTACACATTGATGCCTTACCTAACGCCTTAATCACCATTGTCGAAAGTGCCTTTACCGGCCATGCCGCAGCGGGAGGCTTTGCCGGTGCGAGCATTATCCTAGCAATTCAGTTCGGTGTCGCTCGCGGGGTATTCTCCAATGAAGCCGGTCTGGGTACCGCACCTATCGCACATGCGGCCGCTAAAACCGACAATGCGGTTCAGCAGGGGCATATCGCCATGCTGGGAACATTTATCGATACTATTATCATCTGTACCATGACGGCCTTGGTAATTATGGTGACAGGTGTCTGGACAAGCGGTGAAACCGGTTCTCCATTGACCGCTTTGGCTTTCAGTACCGGTCTGGATTCTGATATTGGCGCCATGATTGTGGCTGTCGGTCTTGCGGTGTTTGCCTTTACCACCTTGATCGGTTGGAGTTACTACGGTGAACGTTGTGCCGAATATATTGCCGGTACCCAAGTCATTGGCGGTTACCGTGTGCTATGGATTGCCGCGATTTTTGCCGGTGCGGTTTTGTCGGATTACTTCAATACCGTATTGATTCTTGCCGATGTACTCAATGCCTTAATGGCGATTCCTAACCTGATTGCGTTGTTGGTGTTATCTCCGGTCATTATTAAAATGACTCAGGATTACCTTGATAATCAGCGTTAAATAAAAAGGCGGTGCATGGTATGTCATGCACCGCCTTTATCTTTTTTGTCTTTTATCTTCTGCCTTCTGCGCCTGGTCAGGCAAACTGCAAAAAACCATCTATAGCCTTAATTATTACCGGCAATAAACGCCAATAAGGCCAATGCCTGATCTTGCTTATCCGACAGAGGATTTTCCTCGACTTTATTGTTGGTAATGAAGGTCAACTGATTATCCTGCGCTTCAAACCCCAAACTCTCTCCAACCAGATTGGCACAAATCATGTCCAGGTTCTTACGTGCTAATTTATCCTTGGCATAGCCAATCAGATTATTGGTTTCGGCAGCAAAACCGACCACAAACGGTTTGTCTTTTTGCGCCGCGACCCACTGGATAATATCCGGGTTTTTCACCAGCTCGAGGGTTAATTCATCGACTCCATCCTGCTTTTTTATTTTCTCGTTGGCAGCTTCTTTGACGCGATAATCGGCAACCGCGGCGGCACCGATAAAACAATCCTGCTGCTGATAATGCTCTTTCACTGCGGCAAACATCTGTTCGGCACTGCGCACATCGACACGCTCGATATCCGGCGAACTCTTTAAGCTTACCGGCCCGGCAATCAAAGTGACCTGCGCCCCGGCTTTAGCGGCGGCTTCAGCAATGGCAAAGCCCATTTTTCCAGAACTGCGGTTGCCGATAAAACGCACCGGATCGATCGCTTCATGTGTCGGCCCGGCGGTAATCAATAATTTGCGCCCTTGCCAATAGTTGTTGAGCTTTTGCTGTCTTGTCGCATTCGCCGAGACCTTTGCCAACACCTCTTGACTGGCATTGAAAATCTGTTGCGGTTCCGGCAGACGGCCTTCACCGACTTCACCACAGGCCTGTTCGCCAGAACCGGGTGCCATAATCTGCAACCCTCGAGCCTTCAGCAGTTCAATATTCTCTTGAGTTGCGGCATTGGCCCACATCAAGCGGTTCATTGCCGGAGCAACCAATAGCGGACGATCACTGGCTAAAACCAATGTACTCAACAAGTCATCGGCACGGCCATGACATAAACGTGCCAAGGTTTCGGCCGAAGCCGGCGCTATAACAATAATATCCGCCCAACGCGCCAGCTCGATATGCCCCATACCGGCTTCCTGATTGGCATCGAATAAAGAGTCTCGCACCGGATTACCGGATAAGGCTTGGAAAGACAAGGGTTGAATAAACTCCTTGGCACCAGAGGTCATCACCACCTGCACCTCAAACCCTGCTTTTATGTATAAGCGGGTCAGTTCCAATGCTTTATAAGCGGCAATGCCACCGGTAACGCCAAGCAGTACTTTCATCTCTATTCGCTCAATAAATTATCAAAGTCGGCAAATGCGGTCGGGCGGCCTCGTTCGTTTAAGGCCACACCAATCACGTAGGCTTTCAACATCAATTTATCATCAGCCTTGCGGTAGATATTCTGCACAAATCCATACTTTACGCGAGATTCGCGCTTTAGCTCGACGGTGATATAGAAATCATCACCCGGCTGCAACGAATCTTTGTAATCGAGCTCGGCACGGATCACCATTAAATGAATCTTTTGTTTCGCCAAGGCGACAAAATCAATTTGATGATTCGTCAAAAATTCATGACGGCTATGTTCCAGATAATTTTGGTATACGGCGTTATTCACCACGCCTTGAATATCACATTCGTAATCGCGAACCCTTAAATCAACTCGAAACATTTGCCTTACTGCGCCTTTGTACTTAGTATAGAAGCTTAAAAATAGAGCAACATCTTATCAAATTCTTGAAATAAAAGGCGATATTTGGAGGTTGCAATGTCGATCCGAGACTGGCATCAAAATGACCGACCTCGCGAAAAACTATTGCAGTTTGGCGCAGAGTACCTCAGCGACAGTGAACTGCTGGCGATTTTTCTGCGTGTCGGTGTCAAAGGCTTAAGTGCGGTGGATTTGGCTGAACAATTATTAGGCGAATTTGGCAACCTGCATAACTTATTAAAGGCCGATGAAAAACAATTTTGTCAGGCCAAAGGTTTAGGCTCTGCCAAATATGCACAACTGCAAGCGGTACTGGAGATGTCACGGCGCCATTTTGAATCGGCACTGAAACAGACTGACAGTTTTTCCGAACCGGAATTGGCCGCCCAATATCTACAGCATCAATTGGCCAATCTTCAGCGGGAGAATTTCGGGCTTTTGCTACTCAATCAACAACATCAACTAATCCGATTGAGCATATTATTCGAAGGCACTTTAAATCAAGCTGAAGTGCATAGCCGAGAAGTCGTTAAAACCGCTTTGACGTATAATGCAGCGGCGGTCATCCTCACCCACAATCACCCATCCGGGGATCCGACACCGAGTCAATCCGATATAGAATTAACCCGTCATTTGAGCCAAGCGCTGAAACTGGTGGAAATCCGTACGTTGGATCATATTATTATCGGCAATCACGGACGCTGGCATTCGATGGCAGAGCACCAACAAATGCCCGATTAATTGCCCACAAAAGCAAATCGCCTAGGCCAAGGCTCAACAAAAGCCGCTAAGACCATAAATATCAACGATTAATCCGTTTTCGCCAAGATAAAATAAAACCGCAATAAACTTGCAATCGCGTCGGAATTTATGCATAATTCCGCTTCTTGTTTTTCTTGCTATGCAAATAGCTGGATTAATATAGAAATATTCGAATATTTTTATTTTGTTTGCCGACCGATTCAGGTTTGCAATTTGTTTTAGAGGGATTGTGAAATGTCTAGAGTATGCCAAGTTACTGGAAAGCGTCCAGTTGTAGGTAACAATGTTTCTCACTCTCACCGTAAAACTCGTCGTCGTTTCTTACCAAACTTGCATTCGCACCGTTTTTGGTCAGAAGCTGAAAGCCGTTTTGTAAAACTTCGCGTATCTTCTGCAGGTATGCGCATTATCGACAAGAACGGAATTGACGCTGTGATCGCAGATATGCGTTCACGTGGTGAGAAGGTCTAAGGAGACTAACCATGCGCGATAAAATTAAATTACAGTCTACAGAGTCTGCTTATTTTTATACTACGGATAAGAATAAAAAGAACATGGCTGGGAAATTCGAGATCAAGAAGTTCGACCCTGTCGTTCGTAAACATGTCTTGTTCAAAGAAGCCAAAATCAAATAAATCTTATCCAGATGGTTTGATACTAACCCGGTTCAAAAGACCGGGTTTTTTTATGCCTAAAAGAATCTTTTGGCGAATGAATTAGCCAAAAGCCTTACCGTATAAAACCTGCTTGGCAAATCTCATTGCTGGCGGAATTTTCTCAACAGTCGGAACAATCGATTTCTGTTCGAAATTGCGTTTTGCTTCATAAGCGGCGGCGCAGTCAACAAACGCCATAATTTCGCTGCCATCTTTTAAGACCACATAACATTGACCGTTATGTTCTACATTGTAGTGTGACATGTGCACCTCCCGGCAACTGTGATCAGTCGCGCTCTTGTATCTATTTGAGTTGCATGCCTTACACCTGAAAAGCGACCTTATAATTGTGAATATTTTCCCTTGGTGGTTTGCTTTCTGGCAAAGGTATTATTGTTCTGTTACTAACGTTATCGGCCAAATAACAAATTCATGAGCCTATTGCAAATCGCACAACACATTTGAGACCGGCGTTTATACGCCTTATTTTTAAAGCATTATCAATGCCATAAGCCTATTCAAGGCTGATGTCTTGAAACGCTAAAGCTTACTCAACAAAGCATAATTTCTATACAATACAGAGCTTATTAACAGCTATACCCGTAATCGAATCATGCCTGAATTACCAGAAGTCGAAACCACCCGCCAAGGCATTCGCCCTAATGCCGAAAAACAAACCATTGAGAAGATCATTATTCGCAATGGCAAACTGCGTTGGCCGGTTCCTGAAAAAATTGCCACCCTGCTCAAAGATACCACCATCGACAATATCGGTCGTCGCGGAAAATACCTGTTATTGCAAACCCCAAAAGGCACCTTGCTGATTCATTTGGGTATGTCGGGCAACCTACGCATTCTGCCACAGGGCAGCCCGGTGCAAAAACACGATCATGTCGACATAGTTTTGAAAAACGGCTTTGTCATCCGCTTAAACGACCCACGCCGTTTTGGTTCCGTGCTCTGGCACGATATCAACGAGGGGGGTGTCAGTGAACATAAATTGCTTAGCAAACTCGGTCCAGAACCTTTATCGGATGAGTTCAATAGCGATTATTTCTATCAACTGTCGCGCCAGCGCAAAATGAGCATTAAAAGCTTTGTCATGAACAGTAATATTGTCGTTGGCGCCGGTAATATCTATGCCAATGAATCGCTGTTTCTGAGTGGAATTCATCCCGAGAAATTGGCCGGCAAGCTGACTAAAAAACAGTGCGAAACCTTGGTTAACAATATTAAACAGGTTTTGGCCGCTGCTATTGAACAAGGCGGCACCACGCTGAAAGATTTTTTATCGCCATCTGGTAAACCCGGCTATTTTGTGCAAAAACTCAATGTCTACGGCAGGGATGGCGCAAGCTGCCCCCAGTGCGGCGCCACCATCGAACGCATTATACAAAACCAAAGAGCGAGCTTTTTCTGCCGTAAATGCCAGAAAAAATAGCCATGACACCTTTCGCTTTGCAACAGAATTGATATGATGAAAAGCAAAGCACTTTCCGCATACGGAGGCTGTCATGCAACCCAAACAGACGCAATTCTGGCATCATCTCAACCCTGATGAGTTGCAAATACGGTTGCAAAGCAATTATCAACACGGTCTGGATAGCAAAAGCGTCCTCAATCGCCAGCAGGAATATGGCGCCAACCAATTAACCCTTAAACAGCATCAAAGCCCGCTGATGCTGTTTCTGCTGCAATTCCATCAACCCCTTGTCTATATATTACTGCTCGCCGCAATTGTCACCTTTTTATTACAGGAATGGGTCAATAGCAGTGTCATTTTCGGCGTCATTCTGGTTAATGCCATTGTCGGTTTCATTCAAGAAAGCAAAGCCCTGCAAGCCATCGATGCTTTAAGTAAACACATGCAAGGCAGCGCCACCGTATTACGTGACGGTAAAAAAATCAGCGTAAATTCATCTCAACTGGTGCCTGGCGATGTGGTGTTACTGCAATCGGGTCAAAAAGTGCCGGCCGATATTCGTTTACTGCATTGTCGCAACCTGCAAATCGATGAATCCTCCTTGACCGGCGAATCCGTTGCGGTAAACAAACAGCAAATGACGCTCGCGGAGAACACTTTGCTAGCAGATCGCAGCAATATGGCCTACTTTTCTACGCTAGTCACCTATGGCACCGGCAAAGGGGTTGTCGTCAATATCGGCGATACGACCGAAATCGGCAAAATCAATCGACTGGTTGCCGAAGCACCGACATTAATGACCCCGCTTACCCATAAGATTTCGCTTTTCAGCCAACGTCTGCTAAAGATTATTTTACTGTTGGCGGCTTTGACGCTTGTCGCCGGTTGGCTAAGAGGGGATTCTCTCAGTGAGACCTTTATGGCATCGGTCGCCCTAGCGGTGGGAGCCATTCCCGAAGGCTTGCCTGCGGCCATTTCGATTATGCTTGCTATCGGGGTCAGCAAGATGGCGAAACATCATGCCATTATCCGTAGAATGCCGGCCACCGAGGCTTTAGGCAGCACTACCGTGATCTGCTCCGATAAAACCGGTACCCTGACACAAAATAAAATGACAGTTCAGCAACTCTATGCCGGCGACATCAATTACCAGTTAACCGGCAGCGGCTATGACGACAACGGCGAGATATTACCTGCGGAAAACTTGCCGAGCAATGAAGATAACCCTCTACAGAATCAAGCGCTATTAGAAACCCTCAAAGCCGGGCTTTTATGTAATGACACCCAGCTACTGCGCAACGCGGAAACCACCCTGGTGGAAGGCGACCCTACCGAAGCGGCCTTATTGATTTCAGCCGCCAAGGCAGGCTTTGATAGAACCTATTTACAGCAATCCTATCCGAGACTGGATAGCTTGGCTTTTGAATCCCAAACGCGCTATATGGCAAGCTTGCATCACTCTGCAGAAATTCAGCCAGCGCAAAATACCATCTATATCAAAGGCTCGGTGGAAAGCATTTTAAAGCGCTGCAAATATGCCCTGGATGCGGACAATCAATGGGTCGCATTGGATAGCGAAAAGATTCTCGACAATATCGATCACATGGCAAAAAAAGGTTTGCGGATACTGGCTTTTGCCAAAAAACATATTGCGCCGGAGATTACCCATTTAACCCATGAGTCAATCGATAACGATCTGATTTTTCTTGGCCTGCAAGCGATGATGGACCCACCCAGACCCGAGGCGATTACTGCAATACAAGCCTGCCAGCAAGCCGGTATTGAAGTCAAGATGATTACCGGAGACCATCTGATTACCGCCACAGCCATCGCCCGCCAAATTGGTCTGGTTGGTGCCAGCCAAAGCAAACAAGAGCATTATGCCTACAGCGGAAAGGATTTGGCCGAACTCAATGACGAAGAACTGCGCGCTGCCGCGCGATATTCATCGGTCTTCGCCCGCGTCATGCCGGAACAGAAGCTACGTCTTGTCGAAGCCTTGCAAGCCGATGGCCACGTGGTGGCTATGACCGGTGATGGTGTTAATGACGCCCCCGCACTCAAACAGGCCGATATCGGTATTGCCATGGGACAAGGAGGCACCGAAGTCGCTCAGGAAGCGGCCGACATGATTCTCACCGATGATAATTTCGCCACCATTGAAGCCGCTGTAGAAGAAGGACGCAATGTGTTTGACAATCTGGTCAAGTTCATTACTTGGACGCTACCGACCAATGCCGGGGAAGGCTTGGTGATTATGACGGCCATCGCACTCAATATCACCCTGCCGATTACGCCGGTGCAAATCCTGTGGATAAATATGACAACGGCATTGCTGCTTGGCATGATGCTCGCCTTTGAAAATAAAGAGCCCGGCATTATGAGCCGCAAACCGCGTAAGCCCAACGCGCCGATTATCAATGGCGAACTGTTTTTACGTATTATCACTGTAAGCGCCCTGATACTGATTTGCGCCTATGCTCTGTTTTACTGGGCCTTGTCCCATCAATACCCGATTGAAGTGGCAAGAACCTTGGCGGTGAATATGTTTGTTTTTGCCGAACTTTTCTATCTGTTCAACTGCCGTTCTTTACGGTATTCGATATTCCGTATCGGCTTTTTCTCCAACCCTTGGCTGCTGCTAGGAGTAGTGTTAATGATACTGGTACAGCTATTCTTTACCTACCACCCGATTATGAATCATCTGTTTGGCAGCTCACCTTTGAATCTTTTGCAATGGCTGGCGATTTTGCTGGCAAGCTTGATGATCTATGCAATTGTCGAGTTGGAAAAACGTTACCGTTATCAACGTGAAGGCTTAGGCCAGCCTTGAACAAGCATAAATGGTGTTAAACCGAAAAGATCAGTTGAGGATTGAGACTGATTTCAATGCGGCAATCCAATGCTGGCCAGGCTCTAACTGCAGTTTTTGCTGTGAACGCTTGGTCAATAGACACAAAAGCGGCCAAAGAGTATTTTCCAGGCGCAGTTTCAGCAACAAACTGTAATCATTATGCTCATCAATGCTTTCGATCATTACCGGCAGGTGATTCAACATCGAACTTTGCTGCGGTTGTTGCGCCATTAAACTGACCTGTTCAGCGGCAATCACGACTCGTACCGTTTGACCGACCGCCTCTTTGATATGCGGAATATAAAGCGTTTGCTCAGCGATCTGCAGCTCGGTCAGACCATCATCACAATGCTTGGTTACCTGTGCGGCCAATACCGCACGTGGTTGCTGGTTTTGATAGAGCGGGGTTCCGGCACGATTCAAGGCTTGTTCAATCGGCTCGATCTGGGTAATCGACCCGTCCTGCATAAATACCACTGTATCGGCAAGACGTTCGACCTCTTCAGGCGAATGGGTGATATAAACAATGGGAATATTCAACTCATCTCGAAGTCGTTCCAGATAAGGCATAATGGCGCGTTTGGCAAACAGGTCTAAAGCCGCCATAGGCTCGTCCATCAACAAAACCTTGGGCTGTGCCAACAAGGTTCGGGCAATCGCAACCCTTTGTCGCTCGCCACCGGATAAAGTTTGAACGCTGCGCGTCAATAGTTCCTGCAAACCCAACCAATCGACCACCTCACCGAAATGAATCTGGCATTCACGGTTTTTCGGCACGCGTTTTAAACCGTATTTAAGATTATCCAAAACATTCAAATGAGCGAAAAGGCTCGCTTCTTGAAAAACATAACCGAGCTGACGTTTATGAGTAGGTAACGAAGTCTGCTCATGGTGCCAAACCTCATCGACAAACTTCAGTCGGCCTTCAACTTCATTTTCAAAGCCCGCCAAGGCACGTAAAAAACTGGTTTTTCCGCTACCGGAATGACCGAAGATCGCGGTAAGCCCCTGCGAAGGAATAATAAACTCACCGGTATCCAGCACAAACTGGCCTCTGCGTAGTTTTAAGTTGCCCGCTAAACTCATGCCAGCTTTTTCTCTATTCGGCGATTGAGCC
This sequence comes from Thiomicrorhabdus sediminis, assembly GCF_005885815.1. NCBI lineage: Bacteria > Pseudomonadati > Pseudomonadota > Gammaproteobacteria > Thiotrichales > Piscirickettsiaceae > Thiomicrorhabdus > Thiomicrorhabdus sediminis. The sequence goes on from NZ_CP040602.1 coordinate 2,162,828, forward strand.
CGTAAACGACAATCAACACCAATAAACTGACCAGTAACAGAATCAGCGACAAGCCATGTGCCTGAGTATATTCCATCGCCTCGACATGATCATATACGGCAATTGAAGCCACCTGAGTCACCCCCGGAATATTGCCGCCAATCATCAGAACAACGCCAAACTCCCCCACCGTATGGGCAAACGTTAAGGTTGCGGCAACCAGATAATGACGACGGCACAAAGGCAGGGTGACACTGAAAAAACGGTCAACAGGCCCCGCTCCCAAAGTCGCGGCGACCTCAGACGGACGACTGCCCAATTGCTCAAATCCTTGCATTAAAGGTTGCACGGTAAAGGGCAGTGAATAGATTACCGAACCGATTACGATTCCCAAAAACGAGAAGGTCAAAGCATTAAAGCCGAACGCACTCCATAAAGAACCAATCGCGCCGTCGGGCGACATCGCCAGCAACAGATAAAAACCCAAGACAGTCGGCGGCAATACCAGAGGCAGAGCCACCAGCGCCTCAAACACGGCTTTTTTCGATCCGCTTATTCTTGCCAGCCAGAGCGCCAAAGGCGTGCCGATAATCAATAGCACAAGCGTGGTATAAAAAGCCACTTGCAAGGTAATCCAGAGAGCTTGAAAATCCTGATCAGTCAATAACATCTAGTGCGATCCATTAAAGGTTATCAACCACAGCATAACCATATTCTTCGATCAATCCTTGCATTCTCGGCGACTTGAAAAAACTCAAAAACTGCTCTACTTCAGCACTTTTACGCCCTTTCAAAACGACTGCCTGCTGTAACAGCGGCGGATACAATTTACTATCGATATCGAATACGTCACCATGGGTGACATGCTCAGGATTGACGACATAGGATTTGGCGACCAGACCAAGCTGTGCACTACCGGTCATCACATAATGAAAGGTCTTACCGATATTGGAACCTTGCACCAGTTTACCCTGCCGCTTAAGCTTGTCATAAAGGCCGTAATGCTTCAGGACTTCAATCGCGGCGACGCCGTATGGCGCCGTTTTAGGGTTGGCAATGGCGACAAAGCGCAAATTCTCATTGCTGAGATCAAAATTCGTTAAATCGGCACGCACTCTAGCCGGGTTCGGCGACCAAAGCACCAGTTGACCTTTAACATAATCAAAACGCGTACCCGGCTCGGTTAAACCTTTTTGCTCAAGCATTTTGGGGCGTTTCTGGTCGGCGGAAAAAAACAGATCAAACGGAGCACCACGCTGAATTTGTGCCGCCAGCATACCGGTCGCTCCGGAAGACAGATGCACTTCAATGCCGGTTTCATAGGTGAATTCACTGCTAATGGCGCGCAAAGTCGCCAGAAAATTGGCGGCAACGGCAATGTGGATGCTCTTTTCTTCAACGGCATTGGCCTGCGGACTGATAAAAGACAGTGTCGCCAACACGATAAAAAACATTGTCTTAATGCTTGCCAATTTAACTAAACGATAGCTGTTAAGGCGAGCTTTAAGACTCTTTAATTGCAAACCGCGTTTCATTATCTTCTACCTATAATTCAACTTTATAAAAATTTAATCGGTCTAATCGGCAACGGCCAATAATACCTGATTGGCATTGACCAATGCACAACTCGCTTTGCCTACCTGCAGCTCCAGTTCAGCTACACTTTGATTGCTAACTTGGGCACAGATTTTCTGTCCTTGTGACAAGCCGATCATGACTTCGCTATTGACCGCTCCTTGATCAATCTGCTCAACTTCCCCGCAAAATTGGTTGCCGGCACTGATCTGTATTTTGCCATCATTTTGCGGAGGATTCATCAATATGACCCAGCTGGCTTTTATCAGCGCGAACACACTGCTGCCTTGGACAATCTGTAATCGCTCCAAACTATCCAAGGTAATCTGCGCTCTGACCTCCAAACCGTCGGCGACCCGAACCAACACCTCTGCGTTCACAGCCCCCTGCTCAATTGCAGTCACGGTGCCATAAAACAGATTTCTGGCACTGGTACGCATCGACAGTTTTTTCATCAGTTCAAGCTGTCCCATCATTTCTGGCGACATCTCCTCTAATCGATGCAGCCATTTCTGCATCTGCTCATTGAACAGCTGATAAGCATTAAGCAAGGCACGGCCTTTTTCGCTCAGCAGCATGCCTCCTCCGCCAGAACCGCCTTTTTGCTTAATCACCAGCTCCTCACCGGCCAGCTGGTTCATCGCATCGACCGCCTGCCAAGCGCCTTTATAACTCATACTACAGGCCTTAGCGGCTGCATTTAATGAACCCAGCGCATCGATCTTGCCCAACAGCTCCAAACGGCGCTGACCTGACTGCGAATGTTTTGAGCCCATAATAAAGCTCTGCACCAACTGCTCAGAGGGCGATAATTGTGAAGTCATAAGCAAGCGTTATTACCTTAAGTACATATAGCTTTCATTATAGGGATTTAGCCGGTTCAGTCAATATCCCTCGCCGTTATACACTTGCCTTCCCATGGTTAGCTCAGTACCATGATTGGCGCAACCAACGAAGGTCATGACAATGAATACAACCAGCCATATCGAAAAACTCATTTCCGCCTTGGGCGGACTGCTTGCTATTCTCGCTATTCTTTTGATTAGCCAAACCTTTCTCGGTTTAGACAACAGCTGGGCGATTGTCGCTTCAATGGGCGCTTCGGCCGTACTTTTATTTGCCGTGCCTAAAGGCCCTTTATCACAACCTTGGCCGGTTTTTGGCGGACACATGATATCGGCACTGATCGGCGTGAGCTGCGCGCTTTTGATTGACGATAAAATTATCGCCGCATCGATTGCGGCAGGCCTCAGCATTGCCGCCATGTATTATCTGGATTGCATTCACCCTCCGGGCGGCGCTACCGCATTAACCGCGGTATTCGGCGGCGCCGCAATCAGCGATATCGGATATCAATTCCTCATCACCCCGGTGTTATTGAATATAGTGGTGATTCTATTGATTGCTATCGCCTTCAATAATCTATTCCATTGGCGCCGTTATCCGAACAGCTGGCATAACCGAACCGAGCCAGAAGACAACCTCCCGCTACCAAGCCAGCACTTCTCTCATGAAGACTTTCTTGCCGCCCTGAAAGAGATCGATACCTTTGTTGATGTCAATGAAGCCGAACTGCAGCGCATCTTTAACCTAGCCAGTATTCACGCCAACAGACAGCCGTTAAACGCCGCTGACATCAAACTTGGCGGCATCTACAGCAATGGTCAATTCGGTAAACATTGGAGCATGCGTCAGATTATCGATGAATCGGCCGATGACAATAATCAAAACGACTATGTGATTTTTCGCCAGATCGCCGGTACAGAGCCGAAACGCACCGACTGCGTGACACGACAAGAGTTCGCCAACTGGGCACTTTATGAAATGGAAGAAAACAACGGCCAGTGGCAGCGCAAAACAGTCAGGGATTAGTCAAAGATTACGCTAGTCTGCCAATCAAAAATTGATTATGATACAGGCATGAAACAGGTCAAACTCACACTTATTATCTGCTTAGCCACATTGATTGTCGCTATAAGCGGCTGCGATAAATCCGTTGATGACAGTGTCACACTGTGGCCGGTCAATAATGAGTGCAACCTGCATCGGCACACTTGTACCAATCAGTATCAAGGCGCCGAAGTCTCATTGAAAATCAGCCCGCACCCGATTCCGATAGCACGTCCCTTAGGCATAGAGGTCTACACCAAGAACCTGGAAGTCAGTAATATTCAAATCGATATTTCCGGTAAAAGCATGTATATGGGTTATAACCGAGTGCCTTTGACCTTGGCAAAAACACAGCAGAACAATGAAGTGCAACGCTATATAGGGACATCAATGCTGGCGTTTTGCACCACACAGAAAATGCTCTGGCAGATTACTTTGATTATCGACCAGCCGAATGGCAAGCAGATCCAGATTCCTTATAATCTGGAAACCATCAACCGACTTTAAGCGCCAACTAACAAAAGAGGTTAAGCCCTGTTTTGATACTTCTGCGCCAAAGCTTCGCCAACCGCCGGGTGAACAAATTCACTGACATCTCCGCCCAAAGCACAGATTTCACGCACCAAAGAAGAAGAGATAAACGCATATTGCTCAGCCGGAGTCATAAACATGGTCTCCACTTCCGGAGCCAATTTGCGGTTCATTGACGCCAGTTGAAACTCATATTCAAAGTCGGAAACCGCTCTTAAACCTCGCAACAACACATTGCCTTCAATCTGCCTAACAAAATCCACCAACAAGCCTTCAAAACCGATTACCTCGACATTGGGTAAATGCTGCGTGACCTGCTTTGCCAGAGCAACCCGTTCTTCCAGACTGAATAACGAATTCTTATTACGGTTGTCCGCCACTGCGATCACCAGCCGTTCATAAAAACGTGCCGCGCGTTCAATCAAGTCATAATGACCACTGGTAATTGGATCAAAGGTTCCCGGATAAACCGCCGTAATTGCCATAGTATTCCTTAGAAAATCGTTATAAGCGTTGCATTAAAGCGCTGTAATATTGAATCTGTATTGCAGGTATTTTACGGTAACCGCCCTAAAATGCACAACAAAGCAGGTAAAAGCCCGCAAAAGTTATTTAGCGGCACACTCATCAAATGCGAATAAACCGAATTTGACCTGTGAGGTTTTCTTTTCTCTATGGCAGTACCAGCCATCGACTAATCGCGGCCACGGCAAGTCGTTTTCCTGTTCAAGATAAAGCCAGCCATCGGCTTTAATCAATTGCTTGGCGAATAACAGATCGATACTCTGCTGCATTAAGCCCTGATGAAAAGGCGGGTCGATAAAAACGATATCAAATGGCGGCTCTGTACAGCCCTGCAACCATTGCAGACTGTCGGCCTGAACAACCGTGGCCTTGGTTGCTGGCTGATTGACGTTTAAGGTTTTTAAATTGGTTTGCAGTTGTTTCGCATTGGCACCATTTAATTCCAATAAAGTGGCTTGCGCAGCACCTCGGGACAGGGCTTCAAATGACAAGGCTCCGGAACCTGCGAACATATCCAGACAGCGGCTGCCGGCAATATCGAACTGTAACCAGTTAAACAGGGTTTCCCTTACTCTATCCGAAGTCGGCCTCAAGCCTTCGGCATCAAGTACCGGTAATTTGCGGCCACGCCAGTCACCACCAATGATGCGCACCTCACCGCCGCCGCGCAGAGGGGAGCGGCCTTGGTTTTGTTTTGCCGAATTTCGATGTGCTTTACCGGATTTGCCAGCCATAGAAAAAACCTAAATATTCAGGATTCCAATAGACGGACAGATTGTTTTGAAAGGTCGATTTTTTTCGCTTTATAAAGTCGGCCTAGCGCCTTTTTATAACGCGCCTTACTGACACGGAAACGTTGGAAGATTTCTTCCGGACTGGAAGCATCCGTTAAACTGGAAACGCCATCATTTGCACGCAGATCTGCAATAATCTTATCCGCCAGATCATCATGCGCTTGCGCCCCGCTAGGCTGTAACGTCAGATTGATTTTACGGTCATCACGGATGCCTTTGATATAGCCGTTCAACTGCTGACCGATCTTCAATGGCTGGATCAGATCACTATGATGCAACAAGCCCAAATGAGTACCGTCAATCACTGCGGTAAAGCCCATTTTACTTTGTGAGACAATCAACAAGGTAACCGCTTGCCCGGCTTTAAAGTTTTTACTCTGCTCAGACAAATAAAGGCTTAATTTACTGGAAGCGGCGATGCGTCCGCTTTTATCCAGATACAGATAGACGCAGTAGCGACGCCCCTGCTCCATCGGCACACGCTGCTCGGCATAGGGTACGAACAGGTCTTTTGGCATGCCCCAATTCATAAAGGCACCGGTACGATTGACATCGACCACTTTCAAACAAGCCACTTGACCCAACTGCGCCAAAGGTTTGTCGGTAGTGGCCACCAAACGATCCTGAGAATCGAGGTAAACGAATACTTCTATCTCATCTCCAATCGCTACGCCAGCAGGAACATAACGTTTCGGTAGCAAGATCTCACCCAAATTAGCACCATCAAGGTAGAGTCCAAACTCAACCTCCTTAACAACTTCAAGGGTGTTCAAGTATCCAATATGTGCCATTGAGAAGCCTTTATCATTCGCAGTTCGTTAATAACAGGCATTTTAAGCAAAAACCGTTAAGGATGTAGAAGAATATCAATTCTTGATTGAAAACAAATAATTGCCTCCTCTAACAAGGTCGAATGTAATACCATAGAAACCATGTCATGCCATCCGCTAGTCATCGAGACCCAAACGCCCACTGAATTGAGAGCTTTTCAAAGGAGACAATTTCGGTGAATCATTATCAGTTAAACCATGAACAGCTTTTAACCCTTGGTGAAGTGGTCAACCTCACTTCCATCGAAGTGTTCATCTTCAAAAAATCCGATCTGAAATTCGTTTACCTCAACCAGGGCGCTCTCAATAAAATCCAATACAGCATGGATGAAATCTGTCAAATGACGCCTCTAGACATCAAGCATGACCTAGAGCCGGAAGCCTTTAGGCGAATTTTACAGCAAGCCGAAGACAACGGAAAGACAGGCTTATTATTCGAAACCCGGCACTATCCTAAAAATGCCCCGTGCTACCCTGTCGAAGTTAAAATTCAACTGTTGTCATGGGAGAATCAGCCCGCCTACGTTGTCTTTTCAATGGATATTTCATCACGCAAAAAACTGGAAAACGAATTGCGTGAAAGCGAACAAAAATTTAAACAAATCGCCCAATCCATCGAAGCGGGTATTTTTATTTATACCGATTACTATGAATACGCCAACCCTGCCTTTGAAAAGATTACCGACTACCGGGAAAGTGAGCTTAAGACCATGCACCCGTGGGAAGGTCTGGATATTGACCTACAGAAACAACTCAAACCAATTATCAAACGGCGTCTAAGCGGGGAAAGCTTTCCCAAAAACTATCAGAAAATACAATTCACGACCAAAAACGGTGTTAAAAAAACACTGCGCGTGAATACCCAGACGATTCTTTTTCAAGGCCGTTTCGCCGGGCTTGGCACCGTGATTGACATCACGGACTTGCATGAAACCAAAGAAAAACTGCAACTGTTCTCACATGTGGTTGAACAAACCGAAGACTTCATTCGCATCACGGATCCAGACGGGATTATCACCTACGCCAATCCGGCTTTTTACCGTTTTACGGGCTATCATGAAAATGAGCTAATCGGTGAGAATAACCGCCTTTTCAAATCGGGAAAGATGCCCGCGGAGTTTTACCAAAAACTTTGGCAAACAATCACCAGCGGAAAAAGCTTTAAGGGAACCTTTATCAACTGTAAAAAAGACGGCGAGATCTTTTATGAACAGCAAACCATCACTCCTCTGACCAATTCAAAAGGCACCATCACCTATTTTGTCTCCACCGGCAAAGACATTACCGACAGAGTGCAACTCGAACAACGCAACGAACTGCTGGCCAAAACCGATAAACTGACCGGAGCGAGCAATCGTCACCGCGGAGATGAGTTTTTAGCTAACGCCACCGACTATGCTCATATCAATGATAGTCCGCTATCGGTTTTGCTGTTTGACATAGATTTTTTCAAAAACATTAATGATGAATATGGCCATCAAGCCGGTGACAAGGTGTTGGTGCATATCTCCGACTTAATGAACCGTGAACTGAGACAAACCGACCTGTTTGTGCGCTGGGGTGGCGAAGAGTTTTTGGTGATCGCCACCCATACGGATATCGATAAAGCCACTCTTCTGGCAGAGAGAATACGCCAGAAAATCGATGGCGACCACTATAAAAATTTCAGTCATCTGACAGTCAGTTGCGGTGTCACCCAGCTTAAAAAAAACGAGAATACTGAACATTTGATACAAAGGGTAGACAAGGCGCTCTATCAAGCCAAGGAACTAGGCAGAAACACAGTGGTTACCATGGCGTAACCACTGTGTTTGTCAGCTTGACCGCTAGGATTGACCGACGGTAAGAGTCGTCAGATTTTCCGGTTTCACATGACGCTGCCAAGCCTCCAGAACCTGTTCTTTAGTCACCTTCTGTATTTGCGCCGGCATCCATTCAAGATAATCCAATGGCAAATTATAGAAACCGATCAGACTCAAATAACCCAACACCTTGGCGTTGCTGTCCATGCGAAGTGGAAAACCGCCAACCAAATTGTCCTTAATCGCTTGCAACTTTTCTACAGAGAAGTCTTGTAAAAAGCCTTTGAGCGTCTGTTTTACGACCTCATCGGCTTCTTTTGCCGAAGCGTTTTTAGTCGATAAACCGATAATAAACGGGCCCTGAACCTTCATCGGCGCAAAATAACTGTATACGCTATAGACCAAACCACGCTTTTCGCGCACCTCTTCCATTAACAGTGAACCAAAGCCGCTGCCGCCCAACAGATGATTACCGACAAATAAAGGCACATAATCCGCATCACCACGTTTGATTCCGACCTGCGTCAAGGCATAGTAAGTCTGGGTCGATTGAAATGGGATTGCCACCGTCTGTGCTGATGCAGGCTTCACCTCGGCCAAAGGCGCTGGCTTTTCACCCTGAGGTAACGCACCCGTCAACTGTTCGGCAATAGCTTCGGCCTTAGCACGGGAGATATTACCCACCATTGCCACCAAGGCATTCGAAGCCACATAGTAATCTTTATAGAACTGCTCTACCGCCGACAAGCTAAGCTTATCGACACTCTCTAAGGTTCCCGTTTTCGGATGCCCATAAGGATGATCGCCGTACAAGGTTGCCCACAACTTATTATTCAGCACCATTTGCGGCTGCGATTTTTGGCGTTGCAGACCGATTTTAAGTCGTTCAAGCTCGCGTGAGAAAATGGACTCGCTAAAAGTCGAATCATGCAAGACCTGGCTAAACAGTTGCAATGCCTTGGGCATAATCTGCCCACGGGTAAGGGTGCGCAATTGCAAGGAGGCTTTATCTCGGCTCACATCGGAACTCAGTTGCGCTCCCAGATTGGTTATCTGCTCGGATAACTGCTGCTCATTTAAATCTGAGGTTTGCATACCCACCAGGGTCGACGTCATGGATGCCAGGCCGGCGAAATCGCCATCGCGTGCCGAACCGGCATCAAAACTGACTTCAATATCCAGCATCGGCAACTCTTGGGCTTGCACAAACATGACCTTGGCTCCGTTTTTGGTATGCCAGGTTTGAATCTCGATATTAGCCATAACCGGTGCCGTAAAAACAGACAACAACATCGCCAGCAAGACCCACAGGCGGTTTGGCTTTTGAATTAACAGCTTGAACATTAGTGAAATCCTCCTTTTGGCATATTGCTGGTCTGTTGAGGATCCTCTCCATTTGGTAGCAGTGTCGCCATCGTCATTTTATCCTGTTGCAGATATTTCTTCGCCACCGCCTGAATCTGTTCAGGGGTGACTTTGCGCAGGTTTTCCGTCCAGTGCTCTAAAGTATCAACCGCTAAACCGACACTGACTAAAGAGCCGATGATATTCGCCTGAGCCTGAATCGAATCCTGATGATAGATATACTGGGCCTCGGCCTGAGCCAATACGCGTTGCAATTCTTGATCACTCACCGGCTCGTTTTGCAAGGTTTCAATCTCTTTCCAAATTGCCTTTTCCACCTGCTCGGGTTTCACTTCCGCCGAAGGCACGGCATGGAAAGTGAAAAGTGTTTGTAGTCGATCGGTAGGACTGAAACCGGCACCGACAGAGGCGACAATTTTCTGGTCACGCAATAGGTTCTTGCTCAAACGGGAAGCTTCATCACCATCAAGAATCGCACTGAGCACCTCCAGAGCAAACACTTCTTCTCGCTCTTTATCATCTTTTGCAGTGACTAAAGTCGGCGCATGAAAGCCCATTAGCATATAGCTGGTTTTGGTGGGTGCTTTCAACAACAGGCGGCGCTCGCCTTGTTGCTCTTGTTCGATTTGCGGTTTCACTGGCGTAATCTCTTCTGCTTGGTAGCGGCCATAATATTTTTTTGCCAGCTCCAGCACCTCTTCGGCTTTAACATCACCGACCACAACCAAGGTGGCATTGTTCGGTGCATACCATTGCTTATACCAGTGACGTGCATCGTCTGCCGTCCAATTACGAATATCACTCATCCAACCAATTACCGGATGATGAGCCGGACTATTGACAAAAGCAGCCGCATTAAACTGCTCATAAAGTTTACCGATCGGCTTGTCTTCGGTACGCCAACGGCGCTCCTCGGTAACCACATCCCGCTCTTTGATAAACTCCTCATCGGTCAACACCACATTACGCATACGGTCGCTCTCCAAACGCATGACCTCTTCCAGATGTTGCTTACCTAACATCTGGTAATAAGCAGTGTAATCACTTGAGGTAAAGGCGTTTTCCTGGCCTCCCATCTGCGCGACACGCTTGGAAAACTCACCCGGCGCCAACGTCTTGGTACCTTTGAACATCATATGTTCTAACATATGGGAAATACCGGTTTTACCATTGTGCTCATAATTCGAACCGACGCGATACCATACCTGATGCACCACCACCGGCGCTCGATGGACTTCCTTAACCACGACCTTCATCTGATTATCGAGCGTGAATTCACTGACTTTTGCCCACGCCGGCGCCACACTTATTGATAACAACAGACACGCTAGAGATACCGATTTTTTTAGCATTTTTTTGTAACCCTTGTTTAGATTTCCATCCAATATTGAATGCCTTGTGCATTAGCCCCAATCAAAAAAGCTTTGATTGCAAAATCAATAGTTTTCATTGCATTGCAAACTCAGCTAAAGCCCAACTGGATAACGAATTGTTTTATAATATGCCACTAGGTTTATTTCAAGCCAATCGCTGATTGATAAACGCACAGTCGGACCAGAACACGAAGATTTAGGAAACCTCAATGTTTAGCTTTTTTAGCCGCAAAAAACAACAAGAAAATCAAGATACCACAACCGAAGAAAATCTGACCAGCGAAGAGTCTGAAAAAAGTAGTACTGTTGATTCACAGGATACAACTGAACAGACAACGGCAAATAGCGAAGCCGAAGACAACCAATTACAGGCGCTAAAGAGCAGCGAAGCAAAAACGGATCAACCGCCAATTGAACCAGCCGTTGCTGAAGAATCGAGCCAAGATAATAGCGAAAAATCCGAAACCGAAGTTACCGTGGCTACCGAGCCTCAAGAGTCACCCGCTGCAGAGAAAAAAGCCGGCTTTTTCACCCGCCTGAAACAAGGGCTTAGCAAAACACGACAGAACTTTACCGACAGTCTGGCCAACCTGGTTTTAGGTCGTAAAGAAATTGATGACGACTTGCTTGATGACTTGGAAATGATTCTTCTCACCGCCGATGTCGGTGTTGAAGCGACCGATAGAATTATCCAGAATCTGACAGATCAGGTCTCACGTAAGGAATTGAAGGATCCGCAAGCGTTGATGGATTCTTTAAAACAGCAGCTCGAATCGATTATCGAGCCGATGTCGGTGGCTTTGGATGTGGATGCTCATCTGGCAAAAAAGCCAGGACCGTTTGTGATTCTAATGGTCGGTATCAACGGTGTCGGTAAAACCACCACCATCGGCAAACTGGCGAAAAAATTCCAGCTTGAGGGCAAATCGGTAATGCTGGCAGCGGGTGATACTTTCCGCGCCGCCGCGGTTGAGCAATTGCAAACCTGGGGGGAACGCAATCAGGTTCCAGTCATTGCACAAAAAACCGGTGCCGATTCGGCGGCAGTCATTTTCGATGCGATCCAGTCGGCTAAGGCTAAGGGTATCGATGTCTTGATCGCCGATACCGCAGGTCGCCTGCACACTCAGTCCAACCTGATGGAAGAGTTGAAAAAGGTCAAACGCGTGATGTCTAAAGTGGATGAAACCGCACCACACGAAGTTATGCTGGTGATTGATGCCGGCACAGGACAGAATGCATTGAACCAAGCCAAACAATTCGGCGAAGCCGTTGATATCAGCGGTATTACCTTGACCAAATTGGATGGTACTGCAAAAGGTGGTATCGTATATGCACTGGCTGAACAACAGCAGATTCCTATTCGCTATATCGGCGTAGGGGAATCGATTGACGATTTACGAGAGTTTGATGCAAAAAGCTTTACTCAAGCCCTGTTCTCCCAAAGCGAATAGGCGATGCTTGGGTAGCTCATTAACGAATTGAATTTTAGCGATGCAACTGCCCGACACTGACAATATTCACCATCAATATGCCTTTAAAAAAGGCTACCGGATGGCGCTTGACGGTAAAAAACAGGCGAGTATGCCAAGCGACATTCGTCGCGACATGCAGATGCGTGATTTCTTTCAGCAAGGCTGGCAACAGGCCACTGAGGAGGCATTACTCGCCAACCAGTTGCGCCATCAGCCAGACTGGCGTAATCGTGCCATCTGGTTTGTTCTTATGATATTAGGCGGTTTGGCAACGGCCGCACATATCATTAACCGTGTGGAAACAGAACAGCATGCAAAAGCCTTGCAACAAGCCACTGAACAAAGCCAACCCTTAGCCAGCATTCCTGCAGAATCACTGGCGATACTCAATGAACAACAACGCCGTGATTTGAACCATCTCAAGTCACAAGTCTCGGAACAGCCGTTAGCTTTACAACCGATTATTGATTCAAAGATTGCGGTAGACAATATCACGCTTAGCCAGACCATTGATCAGCGCCAACCCGTCAACCCGCTGAAAAGCCCGATTCCGAAATATATTCGTGAAATCTACTGTTATACCGAGATCACTAACGCCAAGGGCCAAACCCTTTATCATCGTTGGCGCACTGACAAACAGATACTGGCTACTATCCCTTTGGAGATCGGCAGCGATAACTATCGTACTTGGTCATCTAAAAAAATGGCTAGCGGTTGGCAGGGACAATGGTATGTAGAAGTGCTCGATAGTCAGCAAAACGTGATAGCACGAACCGAATTTACATATGGATTAACCACGGAGAAACAACCATGATTTATCGTTATGCGTCGCTACTGGTCACTGCTTTAATAGCCCTGATTATTAGCGGCTGTAGCTCAACACCTCCGCCGAAAAACACCTACGATAATTTATGCTCTATCTATTACCACGATTCGGAATGGAAACACGCCGCACAACGTGCTTATAAACGTTGGGGTGTACCCCCTTATGTCTCCATGGCGATTATCCATCAGGAATCACGTTTCAAGCCGCATGCACAGCCTGAGCGTGAATATGCACTGGGATTGATTCCATTGCCGCGTGCATCTTCTGCCTATGGTTATTCGCAAGCCAAAGATGGCACCTGGGGGGATTATATGCGCTCCACCGGTAATTCCGGCGCTTCACGCTCAGACATCTACGATACATTGGATTTTATCGGCTGGTATAACTATCAGACCCATAAGCAGCTAGGCATTTCGCGCAAGGATACCTTTAAACTGTACCTTGCCTATCATGAGGGTCGTACCGGTTATAAACGCCGCACCTATTTAGGCAAGAAATGGCTTTTGAATGTTGCCAAAAAAGTATCCAACCGCGCACGTATGTATAGCAAGCAATATCAGAAATGCGCCTAATTGATTAACCCTGCCTTCAAGCTTAAACAAATAAACCATAGTCCATAAAAAAAGCCGAGAACTGATAACAGAACTCGGCTTTTTTTATTGATGATAAAGGCTCGTGTTAGCCTTTATAACGCTCGAATACCAATGAAGCGTTAGTACCACCGAAACCGAAACTATTACTCATAATACGGTTTAATCCAGCATTATCGATACGCTCTGTAACGATCGGCATACCTTCGCAACGCTCATCCAAATTGTCGATATTGATAGATGGCGCGATAAAGTCATTTTCCAGCATCAATAAGCTATAGATAAATTCATGCACACCGGCCGCACCTAGAGAGTGACCAGACATCGATTTTGTCGAGCTGATTTTTGGAATCTTATCGCCAAAAACTTCGGCAATCGCAGCTGCTTCTTTGGTGTCACCCACCGGAGTAGAAGTACCGTGTGGATTGATGTAATCAACATCACCATCAACGGTGCTCAATGCCATCTGCATACAACGTACAGCACCTTCACCAGATGGCGCAACCATATCGTAACCGTCAGAGTTGGCACCATAACCTGTGATTTCCGCATAGATTTTTGCACCACGCGCCAAGGCATGCTCTAGTTCTTCAACGACTACCATACCGCCACCACCAGCGATAACAAAACCGTCACGGTCTGCATCATAGGCACGAGACGCTTTTTCTGGATTGTCATTGTTCTTAGTAGACAAAGCACCCATGGCATCAAACATTACCGACATGGTCCAATGCAGTTCTTCACCACCACCGGCAAAGACCACATCCTGCTTACCAAGCTGAATCTGTTCTACCGCGGTACCGATACAGTGTGCAGAAGTCGAACAAGCTGAACTGATTGAATAGTTCAAACCTTTGATTTTGAATGGTGTTGCCAAACACGCGGAAACGGTTGACCCCATGGTACGAGTAACCATATAAGGCCCAATACGCTTAACGCCTTTTTCACGAGCGATTTCTACCGCTTGGGTAGAGTTCGAGTTAGATCCACCACCCGAACCGGCGACCAAACCTGTACGAGGGTTTGAAATCTGGTCTTCGCTTAAACCAGAATCCTCAACCGCCTGTTGCATGGCTATATATGAATAGGCCGCAGCGTCGCCCATAAAACGCAACTGCTTACGGTCAATATGGTCTTTGAAGTCCAAGTTTTTAACTGCACCATGTACCTGAGAACGCATACCGTTTTCAGCATACTCTGGAGCAAATACAATCCCTGACTTTCCGTCTTTTAGAGACTGAGTAACTTCATCTTTATTGTTCCCGATACTGGAAACAATCCCCATTCCGGTAATAACGACTCTTTTCATATTAAAAACTGTCCGTATTCGTGAATAGTCCAACTTTAAGATCGGTTGCACTATAGATTTCTCGACCGTCAACTAGTAGTTTAGCATCAGCCATACCCATATAAAGCTTACGCTTGATGACGCGCTTCATATCAATAACGTATTCAACTTTTTTTGCAGTCGGTAGTACCTGTCCATAGAACTTCACTTCACCTGAACCCAAAGCACGGCCACGACCAGGACCACCGGTCCAACCCAGGAAGAAACCAACTAGCTGCCACATAGCATCCAAGCCCAAACAACCAGGCATGACAGGATCTTCATTAAAGTGACATTCGAAGAACCAAAGATCCGGAGTAATATCTAGCTCTGCACGGATCTCACCTTTACCATAAGCACCACCTTCTTCCGAAATGTGAGTTATGCGATCCATCATAAGCATTGGGGGTAAAGGTAATTGAGCATTACCAGGGCCAAATAGCTCACCGCGACCACTCTGTAAAAGTTCTTCTTTTGTATAACTAGATTGTTGTTCCATTAGGTCTACCAGGTTTAAATAATTAAATTTTCTGCATTATAACAGTTCAGCGTAAATCAGTGTATATTCAACCGCTAAAACAGATACAAAAAAGCCCGTAATTCCATTTGAAATTACGGGCTTTCGAAATATGGTGCCGACAGAGAGACTTGAACTCCCAACCTACTGATTACAAATCAGTTGCACTACCAATTGTGCTATGTCGGCTTGATGTGGCGTATTATAAGGGAGAATTAAAATGAGTCAACACCTTTTTCATACTTTTTTTACCGATTCTTCGACATTAACCATACCCTGTAAAACCAGGTCGGGAACATAGTCAAAATCATAGTCCAAAAGGTTACCGAATTGGACCGCTTCACCACCGGTTAGAACCAGTTTGAACTGTGTTGCAAACTGCGCATTCAAATCAACAATTAATTGATTCAAAAAAGCCGCTGTCATATAAAGCGTGCCACCAAGGATGGCAGAATGGGTATTAGTTGCCAAGCCTTCAAAAGGACTCTCATTATCTTCACTAATGGCACGCTCGCTATAATCGGCCAAATCAGCGGTACTCAACGATAGTGATTGACGCATGGTGGCCAAACCGGGAACAATGAACCCACCCTTATGCTGTGATTCAATCACCGCGTCTATGGTTAAGGCTGTCCCGGCATCAATAATCAGGCAAGGCTCTTTATAAATACCTAGCGCACCCTGCATGGCAAACCAACGATCGACCCCAAGTTGACTGAAATCATCATAGCCATTCACCAATCCACAACACTGTTTTTGCGTGCTTAAGACGATTGGAAAAACTTGGAATTGTTCCTGGATAAGCAATTTAAGCGCATCAACAGCATCAGCCTTGCCGACATTGGAGATATAGACTTCATCAGGTACACCTTGCGCCTTAAAGGCAGCTAATTCATCCTTTAGCACCTCAGTCATTACAAGCGGTTCAAAACACTGATAATCACCGTCAATGACCGATGCCCACTTCAGATAACTGTTACCGATGTCCAAAAACAACTTATACATTTCTACGCTCTAACTAGCTAATAAATTAGCCGCTATGATACAGAAAACCATGTTTGAAAGCACCACAATTAAACTTAATAAAACCCTATAGATAACAATTCCGGGTAGTTATAAGCGGGCAGGATTGAATAACAAAGGAAGAAAATAGAGATCTGATAAATAGCGGCCAAAAAAAAACCGCGAACCCTCAATTGGGAACGCGGTTTTTTAGGATATAAGCTTGGCAATGACCTACTCTCACATGGGACCTCCCACACTACCATCGGCGCTGAGACGTTTCACTACTGAGTTCGGTAAGGGATCAGGTGGTTCCATCTCGCTATTGTCACCAAGCAATTTGGTGTTATGTGCAGAGCGATCTACACATAAAATTCTTGGAATAGAGTTGTTTAGGTTTGTATCCGAGTTTTAATCAAGGTATACCACAACATCGTCTTGTTCAATTAACAAGTCACTTTTGAGTTGTATAGTTAAGCCTCACGGGTAATTAGTACAAGTTAGCTTCATACATTACTGCACTTCCACATCTTGCCTATCAACGTCATAGTCTCTAACGGCCCTTCAGAAGACTTAAAGTCTAGGGAAAACTTATCTTGAGGCAGGTTTCCCGCTTAGATGCTTTCAGCGGTTATCCTTTCCGAACATAGCTACCCGGCAATGCAATTGGCATCACAACCGGAACACCAGGGGTTCGTCCACTCCGGTCCTCTCGTACTAGGAGCAGCCCCTCTCAATTTTCCAACGCCCACGGCAGATAGGGACCGAACTGTCTCACGACGTTCTAAACCCAGCTCGCGTACCACTTTAAATGGCGAACAGCCATACCCTTGGGACCGACTTCAGCCCCAGGATGTGATGAGCCGACATCGAGGTGCCAAACACCGCCGTCGATATGAACTCTTGGGCGGTATCAGCCTGTTATCCCCGGAGTACCTTTTATCCGTTGAGCGATGGCCCTTCCACACAGAACCACCGGATCACTAGAACCTGCTTTCGCACCTGCTCGACGTGTCTGTCTCGCAGTCAAGCACCCTTTTACTCTTGCGCTCATTGCACGATGTCCGACCGTGCTGAGGGTACCTTCGCGCTCCTCCGTTACTCTTTAGGAGGAGACCGCCCCAGTCAAACTACCCACCATACACTGTCCCTGAGCAGGATTCACTGCCCGAGGTTAGAACCTCAATAATATCAGGGTGGTATTTCAAGGATGGCTCCACTGCAACTGGCGTCACAGTTTCAAAGCCTCCCACCTATCCTACACAGATAGTATCAAAGTCCAGTGCAAAGCTGTAGTAAAGGTTCACGGGGTCTTTCCGTCTAGCCGCGGGTACGCAGCATCTTAACTGCGATTTCAATTTCGCTGAGTCTCGGCTGGAGACAGTGTGGCCATCATTACGCCATTCGTGCAGGTCGGAACTTACCCGACAAGGAATTTCGCTACCTTAGGACCGTTATAGTTACGGCCGCCGTTTACCGGGGCTTCGATCAAGAGCTTCGCTAATGCTAACCCCATCAATTAACCTTCCGGCACCGGGCAGGCGTCACACCCTATACTTCATCTTTCGATTTTGCAGAGTGCTATGTTTTTAGTAAACAGTTGCAGCCACCAGTTTATTGCAACCTCCAGACGCTTACGGAGCAAGTCCTTCACGTTAGGAGGCGTACCTTCTCCCGAAGTTACGGTACCATTTTGCCTAGTTCCTTCAGCCGAGTTCTCTCAAGCGCCTTAGAATTCTCATCCTGACCACCTGTGTTGGTTTGGGGTACGATTATTTATTACCTGAAGCTTAGAAGCTTTTCTTGGAAGCATGGCATCAATCACTTCGTCCAAAAGAGGACTCGTCATCAATTCTCAGCATAAAGTATCCCGGATTTGCCTAAGATACATGCCTACAATCTTAAACTTGGACAACCATCGCCAAGCTGATCTAGCCTACTCCGTCCCTCCATCGCAGTAATAAATAGTGCAGGAATATTAACCTGCTTCCCATCGACTACGCTTCTCAGCCTCGCCTTAGGGGTCGACTAACCCTACGTCGATTAACGTTGCGTAGGAAACCTTGGTCTTTCGGCGAGGGAGCTTTTCACTCCCTTTATCGCTACTCATGTCAGCATTCGCACTTCTGATACCTCCAGGACACTTTACAATGCCCCTTCGCAGGCTTACAGAACGCTCCTCTACCATGCGTGTAAACACGCATCCGCATCTTCGGTATATTACTTAGCCCCGTTAAATCTTCGGCGCAGGCCGACTCGATCAGTGAGCTATTACGCTTTCTTTAAAGGGTGGCTGCTTCTAAGCCAACCTCCTGACTGTCTAAGCCTTCCCACATCCTTTCCCACTTAGTAATATTTAGGGACCTTAGATGGCGGTCTGGGTTGTTTCCCTCTTGACTACGGACGTTAGCACCCGCAGTCTGTCTCCCATGATTGCACTTGCTGGTATTCGGAGTTTGCAATGGGCTGCTAACCCTTGACGGGCCGCTAGACCATAACAGTGCTCTACCCCCAGCAGTGAGACATGAGGCTCTACCTAAATAGATTTCGAGGAGAAACCAGCTATCTCCGGGCTTGATTAGCCTTTCACTCCGATCCACAACTCATCCCCGCATTTTTCAACATACGTGGGTTCGGTCCTCCAGTACCTGTTACGGCACCTTCAACCTGGCCATGGATAGATCGCCCGGTTTCGGGTCTACACCATGCAACTAGACGCCCATTTAAGACTCGGTTTCCCTACGGCTCCCCTATTCGGTTAACCTCGCTACATAATGTAAGTCGCTGACCCATTATACAAAAGGTACGCAGTCACATAACAAGTATGCTCCTACTGCTTGTACGTACACGGTTTCAGGTTCTATTTCACTCCCCTTCAGGGGTTCTTTTCGCCTTTCCCTCACGGTACTGGTTCACTATCGGTCGGTAGAGAGTATTTAGCCTTGGAGGGTGGTCCCCCCATGTTCAGACAGAATTTCACGTGTTCCGTCCTACTCGATTTCACCAATAAAAGATTTTCGTATACGGGACTATCACCCTGTATCGTTAGACTTTCCAGACTATTCTACTAATCCAATATCAGCTTAAGGGCTGGTCCCCGTTCGCTCGCCGCTACTTAGGGAATCTCGGTTGATTTCTTTTCCTCCGGGTACTTAGATGTTTCAGTTCTCCGGGTTAGCCACCTCATAAGAGGTTATCCATAAAGGATGGGTTTTCCCATTCGGAAATCTCTGGGTCAAAGGTTATTTGCCACCTCACCAGAGCTTATCGCAGGCTATCACGTCCTTCATCGCCTTCTACCGCCTAGGCATCCACCGTGTACGCTTAGTCACTTAACTATACAACTCAAAAATAACCTTGACCTTTTGTGTTGTTCATAAGAACAATCAAAGCCTATTGAACTGTGTTTGAAGTTTGCAGTCGCAAGCTTCACGCAACTAAAAGTTTCGCTGTCATGATATACGCTTGAGTAAATCTCAAATATATATACTTACCTAAACTTTCTAACTCATTCGAGTTAGAAAGCTTTGTGTAATGAGAGTCTTGGAAGGGATCTCTCATTACTGTCTATGTCACAAAGTCGGCTGTGACATAAACCTCTATTCCAAATTTTTAAAGAACTTTTCAGTTAAATCGTTACCAATGTAACTGTTAATAAACTCTGTTTTACAGAACTCATTAAGAGTTAAATTGGTGGAGCTATGCGGGATCGAACCGCAGACCTCCTGCGTGCAAGGCAGGCGCTCTCCCAGCTGAGCTATAGCCCCATTATTGGTGGGTCTGGGTGGATTTGAACCACCGACCTCACCCTTATCAGGGGTGCGCTCTAACCAACTGAGCTACAGACCCAGGTCGTTCACTATCTTTCATGTAATTCAGAGACAATTTATGTGAAAACTCACTTAAGCTCGCAGATGCTTTTTCTTAAAGGAGGTGATCCAGCCCCAGCTTCCGCTAGGGCTACCTTGTTACGACTTCACCCCAGTCATGAACCACAAAGTGGTAAGCGCCCTCCCGAAGGTTAAGCTACCTACTTCTTTTGCAATCCACTCCCATGGTGTGACGGGCGGTGTGTACAAGGCCCGGGAACGTATTCACCGCAACATTCTGATTTGCGATTACTAGCGATTCCGACTTCATGGAGTCGAGTTGCAGACTCCAATCCGGACTACGAGAGGTTTTTTGAGATTCGCGCACTGTCGCCAGTTGGCTGCTCTTTGTACCTCCCATTGTAGCACGTGTGTAGCCCATCCCATAAGGGCCATGATGACTTGACGTCGTCCCCGCCTTCCTCCGGTTTATCACCGGCAGTCTCTTTAGAGTTCTCAACTGAATGGTAGCAACTAAAGATAAGGGTTGCGCTCGTTGCGGGACTTAACCCAACATCTCACGACACGAGCTGACGACAGCCATGCAGCACCTGTCACAGAGTTCCCGAAGGCACGAATCCATCTCTGGAAACTTCTCTGGATGTCAAGGGATGGTAAGGTTCTTCGCGTTGCATCGAATTAAACCACATGCTCCACCGCTTGTGCGGGCCCCCGTCAATTCCTTTGAGTTTTAATCTTGCGACCGTACTCCCCAGGCGGTCAACTTATCGCGTTAGCTGCGTTACTAACCTTTTTAATAAGGCCAACAACTAGTTGACATCGTTTACGGCGTGGACTACCGGGGTATCTAATCCCGTTCGCTACCCACGCTTTCGCACCTCAGCGTCAGTTTTAAGCCAGGAAGTCGCCTTCGCCACTGATGTTCCTCCAGATATCTACGCATTTCACTGCTACACCTGGAATTCCACTTCCCTCTCTTAAACTCTAGAGTGCCAGTATCAGATGCAATTCCAAGGTTGAGCCCTGGCTTTCACAACTGACTTAACATTCGCCTACGCGCGCTTTACGCCCAGTAATTCCGAATAACGCTTGCACCCTCTGTATTACCGCGGCTGCTGGCACAGAGTTAGCCGGTGCTTCTTTAAAGTTAACGTCAAATAATGCAGGTATTAACTACACTACCTTCCTCACAATTGAAAGTGCTTTACAACCTCGGGCCTTCTTCACACACGCGGTATGCTGCATCAAGGTTTCCCTCATTGTGCAATATTCCCACTGCTGCCTCCCGTAGAGTCTGGGCCGTGTCTCAGTCCCAGTGTGCTGATCATCCTCTCAAACCAGCTAGAGATCGCGGGCTTGGTGAGCCATTACCTCACCAACTACCTAATCTCACCTGGGCTCATCCTATAGCGAAACCTTTCAAGAAGAGGGCTCCTTACTCCGTAGAGCATATTCGGTATTAGCATACGTTTCCATATGTTGTCCCCAACTATAGGGTAGATTCCCAGGCATTACTCACCCGTCCGCCACTCGACGCCTAGAGAGCAAGCTCTCTATCGTTTCCGTCCGACTTGCATGTGTTAAGCCTACCGCCAGCGTTCATTCTGAGCCAGGATCAAACTCTTCAGTTTAATCTTGCTGATATATTTAAACTCCATCTCTGGATTTATAAACACTCGAAATTGACTAGGTACATGTTTTACCATTGTACATAGTTGTCGAGATATTTTAGTGCGTCCACTCACTTAAGGAGTTTCCACATAAATTATCTCTGAATTACCTGATTTTTAAAGAACTTAGGTCTCTTCGACAACCCTGAAAAATAAATCGCTTTTCGTTGTCGGTAAGCCGCTCATTATAAGCAATTAGAAGCTTTGGTGTCAACAATTATTTTCAACTTTTTTTAATTTATTTCAAACCGAAAATAATCAAAACAAGCATCAACCAAACAATCCGTTAACTACTTCTAAATCTTTTTAAAGAGCTTTCCGATCTAGCCGCTTAATCTTTCTCAAGCGCCCCGTTCGGAACAGGTGCGTATTCTAGGGATTTCTCAAATTAACGCAACCCTTTTTTGCATCTTTTTTTACTTTTTTTCGCTTTTTTTACAGTGCCGTTTTTACACCCAGTTAACACACACTTTATGCAACAGTTATCCACAGATTTATTCACATAACGTCAATAACGACGCTACAAACACGCTATTCCACAATATTAAACGGCTGAAAACAAAAAACGGCGCAAGCGCCGTTTTTACTTTTAATATATATGCGTTCTATATATAACATATAGACCCTTACAAAATATCTACATTATATATATGGTCATTAAGCGCCAATCGTGACACGTGCAAACTTGCGTTTACCTACTTGATAGACCGCTGTTGTACCTGCCGGCATTAACTGACGACTGTCATCAACCTTTTCACCATTGATTTTTACCGCGCCCTGCTTGGTCATACGGTGACCGTCGGAAGTTGATCCAACCAGGCCAGCTTCTTTCAAGAGGTTCGCCAGCGGCATCTCTTCAGCAAAACTGTACTCAGGCATTTCATCCGGAATCGCATTTTTGGAGAATTTGGTTTCAAAATCCTTCAATGCATTCTGCGCTGCTTCCGCACTATGGAAACGCTCGATCAACTCTAATGCCAGTTTGACTTTAATATTACGAGGGTTTTCACCGTCTTTCACCGCCGCTTTATATTCAGCGATCGTTTCCAGCGATTCAAAACTTAGCAATTCATAGTAACGCCACATCAGTTCATCAGAAACCGACATCACCTTACCAAACATATCATTTGGCTCGTCTTTAATACCAATATAGTTACCCAAAGACTTGGACATTTTCTGCACACCGTCCAAACCTTCCAGAATCGGCATAGTCAAAGTACACTGCTGCGGCTTGCCATAATGGCCCTGCAAAGTACGCCCCATTAACAGGTTGAACTTTTGGTCCGTACCACCCAGCTCGATATCCGCTTCCATCGCCACCGAATCATAACCCTGTACCAACGGGTACAGGAATTCATGAATGGCAATAGGTGTATTTGATGCATAACGATCACCGAAGTCGTTACGTTCCAACATACGCGCAACCGTCGTTGTCCCCGCTAACTGAATCATATCGGCGGCAGTCAATTGCCCCATCCACTCGGAATTGAACATCACCTTAGTTTTTGCCGGATCGAGGATTTTGAAGACCTGCTCTTTATATGTCTCGGCATTTTTCAAGACTTCGTCTTTAGTTAAAGGCGGGCGTGTGGCGCTTTTACCGGTTGGATCACCGATCATCGCGGTAAAGTCACCGATCAGAAACATAACCTCATGACCCAAATCCTGGAACTGCTTAAGCTTATTGATAAGTACAGTATGACCCAGATGCAAATCCGGCGCTGTCGGATCGAAACCGGCTTTAACCTTTAGCGGACGACCACTTTCCAGCTTTTCGATTAACTCTTTTTCCACCAAAATTTCTTCGGCACCACGCTTGATCACGGCTAACTGTTCTTGTACTGACTTCATAACTTTATTCTTACTTAATTCATTTAAATTCGTTGAGGCATTAACCGCACAAGACCGTGTCGGTATTTAACGCCAGCTGACCGGTCAATTGGCTGACCGAGTTCAAATTATTCTGTGTTAGGTATTTGGCGATACCTTTATTTACTTTTTTGACCAATAACGGGTCTTTGGCGATAGCGGTACCAATTGCCACCATTGATGCACCGGCAAGGAAAAATTCGATGGCATCTTCGGCACTGGCGATACCGCCAAGACCGATGATCGGAATATCATACTGCTTGGCAACCTGATAAACCTGATGCACCTTCAATAAAGCCACCGGCTTGATTGCAGGCCCCGACAAACCACCTTGGTTGTTACCCAAAGTCGGCTTACGACTATGGATATCGATCTGCATTCCCATCAAGGTATTCACCGCCGATAACGCATCGGCACCGGCATCGATGACACGACGTGCCCCTTCGGCGATATCGGTCTGATTAGGTGATAACTTCACTATCAATGGCTTGGTTGTATTGGCACGACACGCCTCAACAACACGCGCCGCCATCTCCGGATCATTACCGAAGGCGGCACCTCCTTTTTTGACGTTCGGACATGAGATATTTACCTCAATCGCCGGCAAGTCGGTTTGATCGAACAAACGCACCACCTCGGCATACTCTTCAATCGAAGAACCCGATACATTGATAATAAAGCGTGATTCGCTCAAATCTAATTTTGGCAGATAATCTTTAATGACCGCCTGCGCACCGGGGTTTTGCAAGCCAACCGAATTCATCAAACCACAAGGGGTTTCCATCACTCGCTCGGGCTTATTCCCCAGTTTTGGCTCAAGGGTAGTGCCTTTTAAAAACACCGCGCCAACATCTCTATTGGAAAAGCCGGAAACACACTGGTATTCTATGCCATAACCAGCATTCCCCGAAGCCATGGCCACCGGAGAATTAAAGTGTATACCACAAATATTTACTGATAAATCAACCACAGAATCACCTATATGCTACATATTATTCTTTACGAACCTGAAATCCCGCAAAATACCGGGGCACTGATTCGTTTAAGCGCCAACATGGGCGCTCATCTTCACTTAATCCATCCCATCATGTTTGATTTAAGTGAGAAAAAAGTTCGTCGTGCCGGCCTGGATTATGGCGAGCTGGCCAATGTGCATGAACACGAAAACCTGCAAACCTGTTTGGATAACATCCAACCGAACCGAGTGTTTGCCCTGACCACCAAAACCACGCGCTATTATAATGAACCGAAGTTTGAAGATAACGATGCGTTCTTGTTCGGCCCGGAAAGCCGCGGCCTGCCAATGGAAGTCATTGAAAGCTTTCCATTTGAACAACGACTGACCATTCCAATGGTGCCGGGTGGCC
The DNA here is from genome assembly GCF_005885815.1 of Thiomicrorhabdus sediminis. NCBI lineage: Bacteria > Pseudomonadati > Pseudomonadota > Gammaproteobacteria > Thiotrichales > Piscirickettsiaceae > Thiomicrorhabdus > Thiomicrorhabdus sediminis. The sequence goes on from NZ_CP040602.1 coordinate 2,187,965, forward strand.
GCAGTTTGAATCTGGCTAATGCCGTATCGGTAATGGCCTATGAAGCCTGGCGACAGCTAGACTTCAATATGGAACTGTAATCACTCCTGCAACGCTTCGGCTTTGCCGGAGCGTGACATCAATGCCTGCACAGCCTGTAAAGGCGTAATCTTCTCTTCCACCAACAGGTAAACCTGTTGCATGATCGGCAATTCCACATTCAGGCTATCCGCCAACTGCTTAACGGTTCTCACCGCCTTAACGCCCTCTACCACCTGCCCGATCTCCTCCATTACCTGTTCGGCGGAAAGATCGCCGCGCGCCAAACCAAAACCAAAACGGCGGTTACGCGACAGATCATCGGTGCAAGTCAATACCAAGTCACCCAGACCGGCCAAACCCATAATGGTTTCGGTCTGCCCACCTAAGGCCTGACTAAAACGCATCATCTCGACCATTCCGCGAGATACCAAAGCAGCACGCGCATTGGCACCCATATTCAGGCCATCACTGACGCCGGTGGCGATTGCCATAATATTCTTATAGGCACCACCGACTTCAACACCGACCATATCGGACTGGGTATACATACGGAAATTTTCACCGTGAAACAAATCCGCCCAATACTGCGCTTCATCCTCTTGATTAGACGCACTAACCATTGCCGTCGGCAGACCTTTGGCCACTTCTTCGGCAAAGGTCGGGCCCGACAACACCGTCATGCGCACCTGCTCACCCAGAACTTCCTGCGCCACCTCATGCAACAGCTTTTTGCTCTGCGGTTCAAACCCCTTGGTCGCCCAAGCCAAATGGACTTGTGCAGCAATTAAACTCTTGATCTGCTCAAGCGTTGCGCGAAAAGCGTGGCTCGGTACAACACACAACACGGCTTGCGCTTGATCAAGCACCGCCTCGATATCAGAGCTGACCGTTAGGTTTTCAGGCAGGGCGATATTTGGCAAATAACGTGAATTTTCACGTTCGGCATTCAGCTTGGCGGCCTGCTCGGCATTATGAGACCAAAGCGCCACCTGATGACCCACCTTGGCAAGATGGATCGCCAAGGCCGTACCCCAGGCACCCGCTCCTAAAACACCTACTTTTGCTACCGTCACTTGCTCTGTGGCCAAGACAATGCCTTCAATTACTGCTTATTCTGTTCAGCCTGCGCTTGAACATTTTTCACATGCTCAGCATACATCGCTTCAAAATTCACCGGCTCCAACAACAACTGAGGGAAACCACCGCGAGTGACTAGATCAGAGACCGTCTCACGCGCATATGGAAACAATACGGTTGGACACTGCACACCCAGCATATAAGCCAATTCGTTATCATTGAAACCGCTCAAAGTGAAAATACCCGCCTGCTCTACTTCACATAGAAATGCCGTATTATCTTCCACCTTAGTGGTTGCAGTCACGCGCACCACAACATGGTAAACATCATCTTCCAACTGCTTGCTTTCAACGTTTAGATCCATATTCAAACGTGGCTGAAATTCAGAAGTAAAAATCGCCGGTGCGTTTGGCGATTCGAACGAGATATCTTTAGTGTAAACTTTTTGAATAACAAATGACTGTTGCGGAGCTTCCGACATGAGGTTTCCTTAATTCTTTAATTTTCTGGCGCTTAGCAACAAGCGCCAAAGATTTGAGTATTGCAGACAGTTACGCCTGTAGTAGCGGATCAATTTCACCGCGCTTGTCGGCAGCTGACAAATCGTCAAAACCGCCGATATGTTGATCACCGATATACACCTGTGGCACGGTATTACGTCCGGATTTTGCTTCCATATCCGCCCATTTCTGTGAATCGTTACCCACATCAATAATCTGGTATGCAACACCTTTTCCATCAAATAGACGCTTCGCCATCATGCAATAAGGGCAGGACGAGGTTGCATAAATTACTACGTTTGGCATAGAAACTTCCTTTTTCTCTACTTGTTGTGTCGTGACCGGCGTTGATTGCGACGTTCTTTTAGCGCGTTTTACTTTTTGCGGTTTTTTTTAGACTTATTGGTCCCTACCGGTAACCCCGCATTTTTCCAGGCATTGATACCACCGGACAAATTGAACACCTGGGTGTACCCGGCCTTAACCAATTGACCAGCGGCACGTGCAGAACGTGCACCAGACAGACAGTAAACCAATACCGGGGCATCCTTATCCTTGGGCAACTGGCCCAGTTTACCGTTTAATTCGCTAACCGAGATATTGGTCGCATTGGCAATAGCACCTTCTTTAAATTCATTAGCGCTACGCACATCCAATACATAAGCCTCATCGTTGTATAGACGAATCGCTTCAGCGGTATTGACGCTTTTATAGCCAGACAACTTATCACCAAAGTAGCTGTATGCCAGCATCATAATAATCATCGCAACAGCTAAAAATAACGGCCACTGCTCTTGAAAGAATTCATTAAACATTCATATTCCCTTGGTAAGCTTATTATCAAACCTAATGATTTTAACAGCGAAACTCTATACAATAAACAGAATTGACTAAATTTTTACAGGGTAAAAACAACAAATGCCTAGCAAAGAAAAAACTGCAAAATCGCCACAACGTCCTACAGGTTTAATTATCCTTGACGGTTGGGGGCATCGTGAAGAAGTTGAACACAACGCCATTGCGCAAGCCAATACCCCAAACTGGGACAAGCTGGTAGCCAATAGCCCAAAGACCTTAATCGACACCTCAGGTATGTCGGTTGGCCTACCGACAGGACAGATGGGGAACTCGGAAGTGGGTCACACCAACCTGGGTGCCGGTCGTATTGTCTATCAGGAATTGACTCGTATTCAAAAGGATATCGATGAAGGTCGCTTTTTCAACAACCACGCTTTATTGAACGCGATTGACAAGGCCAATCAGCGCGGTCGTCATGTACACATCCTCGGTCTTTTATCGGACGGTGGCGTGCATTCGCACATCGACCATATCAAAGCGGCAGTAAAACTGTCGGTTGAACGCGGCGTTAAGACTTGGGTTCACGTTTTTGCCGACGGCCGTGATACGGCACCACAAAGTGCCAAGCAATATGTTGAAGAGCTGGAAAACTACATGGCCGAAATCGGCGGCGGTCGCATCGCCTCGATCACCGGTCGCTTCTTTGCGATGGACCGTGACAACCGTTGGGACCGTATCGAAAAAGCCTATAACAACGTTTGCTGTGCACAAGCGAACTTTGAAGCCAACAGCGCTCAAGAAGCGATTGATATGGCTTATGCCCGTGAAGAGACAGATGAATTCATCCAGCCGACCACCATTTTGAAGAAAAGTGGCAAAAAACCGCGCATTAAAGACGGCGACTCGGTTATCTTCATGAACTACCGTGCCGACCGTGCGCGTCAAATCACCAGCTCGTTCATTATGGATGACTTCGGTGACTTCCATCGTTGTGCCAAGCCGATCCTGTCAAGCTTTGTCACGCTCACCGAATACAACAAGAATTTCGAGAAATTCGGTGCCAGCATCGCTTATCGCCCAACCAACCTGAAAAACACTTTCGGTGAAGTGATTTCAAACCTGGGCATGAAGCAACTGCGCATTGCCGAAACCGAAAAATACGCGCACGTCACTTTCTTCCTCAACGGAGGTATCGAAGCGCCTTACCAAGGTGAAGACCGTATTTTGGTGCCATCACCAAAAGTTCGCACCTACGACATGCAACCTGAAATGAGTGTCGAAGAAGTTGCCGATAAGCTATGCGAAGCGATTCGCTCCGGTGAATACGATACATTCATCTGTAATATCGCCAACCCGGACATGGTCGGCCACACAGGTATTATGGAAGCCTGCATCAAGGCGGTCGAAGCGGTTGATACAGCCCTGGGTCGCGTTCTTGATGCGTTGCAAGAAGTTAACGGTCAGGCAATCATCACTGCAGACCACGGTAATATCGAAATGCTGGTTGACCCGGAAACAGGAAAACCTCTGACTTCACACACTACTTGCCCGGTTCCACTGGTCTACTTCGGTAAACGCGAATGTGAACTGCGTAGCGGCGGTAGCTTACCGGATGTTATGCCGACCATGCTTGATCTAATGAACATCAAGCAACCGGAAGAAATGACCGGCCAGACGCTTTGTAAATAAAACATTGCCTTTCACAGCATGGGCTCAACGCAGAGCCCATGCTGAACAAGCTTTTTCAAAATGACCGCTTATCGGTCATTTTTAGTATTTGCCAATCAACAAATTGACAGCAAATTTAATAGCCTGCAACCGCGGCTAAGCATTGATTTATAGCGTCAAAATAAAGTATAATCCCTCGCTATTTTTATAAATTTGAACGCGCAAAAAAGACACAAATTCCAGATATTTCAAAGGGTTAAATAATTTTTTCGAGATATTATCCCTGCCAAAAAACAATATTTGGAAATGAACGACAAACAGGAAACTGACTATGAATCCACTACAATCGCACAACGCCCTGAATTTAGGCGGCCTATACTCTCCGGAGTTTGAAAAGGAGAACTGTGGTTTTGGTTTGATTGCCAATATGGACGACAAGCCTAGCCACTGGCTGGTTGAAACGGCAATTGAATCCTTGGCAAACATGACCCACCGAGGTGGTGTTGCTGCCGACTGTTGTACAGGTGACGGTTGTGGTCTTTTGATCAAAAAGCCAATGGACTTCTTAGCCTCTGTAGCCAACGAAAGCGGTATTAGCTTAGGTTCTATCTATGCTGCCGGTATGGTTTTCCTAAACCAGGATGCCACCAAAGCCGAGTTGGCTCGTCAAACATTGGAAAGCAACCTTAGTGCTAACGGCCTAACCGTTGCCGGCTGGCGTAAAGTACCGGTACGTTCTGAAGTGCTGGGTGCGCAAGCTGCAGGCATGGAGCCTTTGATTGAGCAGGTATTTGTTAATGCCGCCGAAGGCATGGAAGAAGCCGAGTTCAACCGCATTCTGTTTACAGCGCGTCGTAAAACAGAAATGGCGATTGAACCTGCAGATGGTACTTTCTACATTGCGTCTTTGAATAGTCAGTTATTGTCCTATAAAGGTCTGGTCATGCCTAAAGAGCTTCCTGAGTTCTATCTTGACCTGAAAAACCCTGCATTTGCGTCGTCATCGATCTCATACCATCAGCGTTTCTCAACCAACACCACACCACAGTGGCGTCTGGCCCAGCCATTCCGCTTCCTGGCACACAACGGTGAGTTGAACACTATCCGCGGTAACCGTAACTGGGCCTTGGCACGCCAGAAAAAATTCGCCACCCCGCTACTTCCTGAACTAGGCGAGCTGAAGCCGCTGGTTTCTCAGGAAGGTTCGGATTCGAACTCATTGGATAATATGATCGAAATCCTAATGATGGGTGACATGCATATTTTCCAGGCATTGCGCCTGTTGGTGCCACCGGCTTGGCAGAATATCCCAAGCATGGATGCTGACAAAAAAGCCTTCCTGGAATACAACTCCATGCACATGGAGCCATGGGATGGCCCGGCCGGTATGGTTCTTAACACAGGTAAGTACGCGATTTGTGGTGTGGACCGTAACGGTCTACGCCCGACACGTTATGTCATCACTAAAGACCGTCATATCACTTTTGCATCAGAAATCGGTGTTTATAACTACGCGCCGGAAGACGTGGTCGAAAAAGGCCGCTTGAAGCCAGGCCAGATGATCGCGGTAGACTTGGAAAACGGCACTCTGGTCAAGCCGGATGAGATCGATAACCAGCTAAAATCAGCCAACCCATACCGTGAGTGGATGGATTCAGGCTATATGCATATCGAAGAGACCCTGAACCAAGACGAAAAAACGCTTGATTGGGATAGCCTGACATCAGAAACCTACCAGAAATATTTCCAGGTAACCTTCGAAGAGCGCGATGCGGTTATCCGCGTCTTGGCTGAAGACGGTCAGGAAGCGACGGTATCGATGGGTGACGATGCGCCTTTACCGGTGTTCTCACACAAGCCGCGTTCAGTATTCGATTACTTCCGCCAGATGTTCGCGCAGGTAACTAACCCGCCGATCGACCCGCTACGTGAAAATATCGTAATGTCATTGAACACCTGTTTCGGTCGCGAACTGAACATGTTCGAAGCGGGTCCTGAGCACGCCAAACGCTTGGAAGTTCGTTCTCCGGTACTTAGCCCGTCAATGATGCAACAGCTAATGGACTTCGATGCGCCAGGTTATGACAACGTTAAGATTTCCCTGCACTATGACCATGAAGAAAAAGGTCTAGAACAGGCGATCAAAGACGTCTGTGCTTTGGCAGCCGCAGAAGTTCAAGCCGGCAAGACCATTCTGGTACTATCTGATCTGGATATCGAAAACGGTAAGACCACGATTCCGGCAGCGATGGCGACCGGTGCGGTTCACCACCACTTGATTACCGAAGGTCTGCGTACCGAAGCGAACATCGTGGTAGAAACCGCGACAGCACGTGACCCTCACCACTTTGCGGTATTGTTCGGTTACGGTGCAACAGCGGTTTATCCATATATGGCCTACCAAGCCATTGAAGATATGCGCCGTTCTAACGAACTGGATGCGGAAACTCCTGTTAACACTTACATCAAAAACTACCGTAAGGGTATCAACAAAGGTCTGTTCAAGATCCTATCGAAGATGGGTATCTCGACCATTACCTCTTACCGTGGTTCACAGCTGTTTGAAGCCGTGGGTCTAAGCTCTGATATCGTTGACCTATGTTTCAAAGGCACACCAAGCCGTATCCAAGGTACTAAATACGAGCACTTGGAGCTGGATCAGCGTCGTTTGGCGTGGGAAGCGTTTAACCCACGTAAGCCTCTACAGCAAGGTGGTCTATTCAAGTATGTTCACGGTGGTGAATACCACGCTTTCAACCCGGAAGTGGTTAACAGCATCCGTGAAGCGGTACAAAAAGACGATCAGGCTTCATACAACAAATTCCGTGACCTGGTAAACAACCGTCCGGCCATGACGGTACGTGATCTGTTCACCTTTAAAGACGACATCAAAGGTATCGACATCTCTGAAGTCGAACCGGTTGAATCAATCTATAAGCGTTTCGATTCGGCAGGTATCTCTTTGGGTGCTTTATCACCGGAAGCGCACGAATCGCTGGCGACGGCGATGAACCGCCTAGGTGCACGTTCTAACTCGGGTGAAGGGGCGGAAGATCCTTCTCGCTACGGCACAGAGAAAATGTCTAAGATCAAGCAGATCGCATCAGGTCGTTTCGGTGTTACCGCACACTATCTGCGTAATGCCGAAGTGCTACAGATCAAAGTTGCTCAGGGCGCCAAGCCGGGTGAAGGCGGACAGCTACCGGGTCACAAAGTTGATGTGACCATCGCTAAATTACGTCACTCGGTACCGGGTGTAACTCTGATTTCACCGCCTCCGCACCACGATATTTACTCGATCGAAGATTTGGCACAGCTAATCTACGATCTAAAACAGATCAACCCTAATGCGTTGGTATCGGTGAAACTGGTTGCCGAGCCGGGCGTGGGGACAATCGCCGCCGGTGTTGCCAAGGCTTACGCTGACTTAATCACTATCTCCGGTTATGACGGTGGTACCGGTGCATCGCCGATGACTTCGGTTAAATATGCCGGTAACCCGTTTGAGATGGGGCTGGCGGAAGCGCATCAGGTACTTCGTGCCAACGACCTACGTGGTCAGGTAATCGTACAGGCCGATGGTGGTCTGAAAACCGGTTTGGATGTTATCAAAGCCGCCATCCTGGGTGCGGAATCATTCGGTTTCGGTATCGTACCGATGATCGCGCTAGGTTGTAAATACCTACGAATCTGTCACTTGAATACTTGTGCGGTAGGTGTTGCAACACAGGATAAGCGCCTGCGTAAAGAGCACTATATCGGTATGCCGGAAATGGTGATGAACTACTTCAAGTTCGTTGCCGAAGAAACACGTGAGTGGATGGCGAAATTGGGTGTGAGCACACTAGGTGAGTTGGTCGGTCGCGTCGATCTACTGAAGATGATCGACGAGCCGCTAACCGAGAAACAGAAAAACATCGATCTTTCGGCGTTCATCACCGATGCAGGTGTACCGGCGGATAAACCGCACACGGTACAGGTAGATCGCAACAACCCGTGGGACCACGGTGACATCGCTGAAGAGATGGTTAAAGAAACCCTACCGGCCATCGAAGCCAAAGCCGGTGGTACTTTCGAATTCAACCTAGTCAACACAGGCCGTTCTATCGGTGCGCGTGTTGCCGGTGAAATCGCCGACCGTTACGGCAACAACGGCATGAAAAACCAGCCGATCACCTTGAAACTAACCGGTATCGCCGGTCAGTCGTTCGGTGTATTCAACGTTGACGGTCTGAACCTGCACCTGGAAGGTGATGCCAACGATTACGTCGGTAAAGGTATGGCCGGTGGTGAAATCGTCATCCGTCCACCAGCCGGTTCGACATTCGATGCAAAAAACACGCCTATCGTCGGTAACACCTGTTTGTACGGTGCGACAGGCGGTAAGTTGCTAGCCAACGGTACCGGTGGTGAGCGTTTCGGTGTGCGTAACTCCGGTGCGGTCGCGGTGGTTGAAGGCTTAGGCGACCACGGTTGTGAATATATGACCGGTGGTACCGTTGTCAGCCTTGGTGAAGTCGGTGTTAACTTCGGTGCCGGTATGTCAGGTGGTATGGCGTTCATCCTGGATGAAGGCAAGAACCTGCCGGATCGCCTGAACCCGGAGATGGTTGAAGCGATTCGCATCGATACGGAAAACACTGAAGAATACCGTGTTTATCTGAAATCGTTGATTACAGAATATGTTGAAAAGACAAACAGCCCATGGGGTCAGACAATTCTGGATAATTTCAGCACTTATATCGGACAGTTCTGGTTAGTTAAGTCGCGCTCTATCGATATCGAAGCGCTATTCGATCTATTTGCCAAAGACGCTGACTAGGAAGGAATTTAAAAATGCCAAATGTAAGACAATTTTTAGAACTAAACCGCCAGCTTCCTGAAAAGAAAGCGGCCAACGAGCGTAACAAAGAGTTTGCCGAAATCTATTCGGAATTCAAACTGGAAGACGCCATGGCACAGGCCGACCGTTGTTTGCACTGTGGTAACCCATACTGCGAATACGCTTGCCCGGTTCACAACTATATTCCGAACTGGCTGAAGCTGGTGGCCGAAGGCAATATCATGGAAGCGGTTGAGATCTCTCACAAGACCAACTCGCTACCGGAAATGTGTGGTCGTATCTGTCCGCAAGACCGTCTATGTGAACAGGCTTGTACGCTTGAAGACACCAACTTCGGTGCGGTCACCATCGGTCAGGTGGAAAAATACATCACCGATACGGCGTTCGCGCAAGGTTGGAAGCCGGATCTATCAAACGTTGTCATGACCGACAAAAAAGTCGCGATTATCGGTGGCGGCCCTGCCGGTATCGCTGCGGCTGACGTGCTAGCGCGTAACGGTGTTAAAGCCGTGGTATACGAAAAGCAGCCGGAGATCGGCGGTCTTTTGACTTTCGGTATTCCACAGTTCAAATTGGATAAAGACATCGTTGTGCGTCGTCGTGAGATTCTGGAAAGCATGGGCATCGAGTTCCACTGCAATACAGAAATCGGTAAAGACGTGCAGTTCCAGGACCTGCTGGACAACCACGATGCGGTATTCCTGGGTATGGGTACCTACAAGCCAATGGCCGGTCGTTTCCCGGGTGAAGACCTGCCGGGTGTTCATAAAGCGTTGGATTTCCTAATCGGTAACGTCAAAAAAGAACTAGGCATGGCAAACGATCCAGAACCTTATATCAGCATGGCTGGTAAAAAGGTTGTGGTTCTAGGTGGAGGGGACACCACGATGGACTGTACCCGTACTTCTATCCGCCAAGGTGCCGAAGACGTTTACTGTGTTTACCGTCGTGACGAAGCCAATATGCCGGGTTCACGCGCCGAAGTACAAAACGCCAAGGAAGAAGGTGTTCAGTTCAAGTTCAATCTGGCTCCGGTAGAAGTGATCGGTAACGGTAAGGTTGAAGGTATCAAGGTAGCCGAAACACGCATGGGTGAGCCGGATGCATCGGGTCGTCGTCGTGCCGAGATCGTTGAAGGTTCCGAGCAAACTATCGAATGTGATGCGGTTATCGTTGCCTTCGGTTTCCAGCCAAACCCACCAGCATGGTTTGCAGACTTCGCTATCAATGTTAACGATTGGAACGGCGTGGTCGCCTCTAAAGACAGCCTATACCCATTCCAGACAACGAATCCGAAAGTATTCGCCGGTGGTGATATGGTTCGTGGTTCAAGTTTGGTGGTAGAAGCGATTGCCGAAGGGCGTTCAGCAGCAGAAGGGATTTTGGATTTCCTAGAAGTTTAAAATTCGTTTAAGATTCCCTTAACAATCTGCCTTAAAGAAACCCGCAAGGAAATTATTCCTTAGCGGGTTTTTTATTGCCCTAAATAACGGCATAATCCTGAATATTTATTAGTATATGTAATATTCTGTATAATCATAGAAAACTTTATTACCAATTTAATGACTAACACTAGCTAAGTTTTAAGTCGATAAACGGAGATAAGATGGAAATATTAGATTGGGCTGCAATTCTCGGAGCCCTTGCTTGGACACCTCACGTCTTTTCGGTTATAAAAAACGCAGTAACAAAACCAGTCATTCGGGTAATCACCAAACGTGACGGGGAGATTGGCTTTACAGTTCTTGGCCCAATTTTCAATATTCGAATTGCCTTCTCTGTCGAAAATCGAGACATAGTCGTATCAGGTCTAAAAATTAAACTGGTACACGAAAGCGGCGAAGAAAAAATATTTGAATGGCAAGGTATTCGTCAGCAGGTTTTAAAAATGACCGCTCCAGATGGAAGTGTTTTGCCATACGAAAAAGAACAATCTGTATTAGCGATTAAATTAAACCAAAAAGAAATTGAAGAGCGATCTATAGAGTGCCAAGAAACCCTTTATTTGAATAATAAGTACGATCTTGAGTTAGCAGCAGTAAAAAAACTCTCATACTTAAAACAACAAGAAAAATATGAGCCTAAAGAGTTCATTGCGTGTCAAGAAATGACAGACCTTTACAGCTTTATAAAGCAATCATTTTCTTGGAAGACTGGAAGGTATACTGCAACAATTGAATTACATTCACCAGAGGAATTTAAACTCGTAGACAACCAATATGAGTTCATCCTCACTCCAATTGATATTGAACGACTCGAAAAAAACAAACAAAATATCGAACTTGATTACAAAAATAACTTCGTTCCACAAAATGATAAAGAATTCAAAAAAGTAGACTGGAACTGGTGTAATCCCACACTAAAAAAGCTTACAAATTAAACTCAAAATAATCGAAGAGTCTGAGTAAACTTAAATGCAGCGGTTGCGAAGCCTTTTTAATTATTTTACTTTGCCTTAATTTCATTTAATAGGCTTCACCCTACTTTGTTGCTTGTCCAACAAAGTAGGCAAAAAAAGACACCCTGTTACATAAATAGGCAGGTTCTAAACTTGTTCACTGAAATTCTCGAACTCGCGCCGCAAGCTTCGCTCAAACATGCGAGAATTTTTCATCGTTCACTACGTTAAGAACTCTGCTCTATTTATTCCAAAGGGACTTTTGGCGTCAAAGTCATTTTTCTTAGGTGGTTAAATATCACGCACCTAACTCAAAACCTACGATTAAATAAGCGACGTTGAATCAAAATAACGTGCGCGGAACGGGCCCCCTTTTGTAAGCTCTTGTGATTTCAATTAGCGAAGGATGCGGTTAAGAATTCCCGCATGTTTGAGCGCAGCGAGTTCGGGAATTCCAGCAGACGAGCTTAGTGAAATAAAGGGCGTCATCAGGGTGCCCTTTTTGTGGTTACTATTTTTGGGCAAGCAAAAATAGTAACGTGAAGCCCAATATAGAAATCCAAAGATATAACGATGTCTATAAGGGCTTCGCAACCATCTAAACCAAATCATTACCCCTTAAACAAAGCTCAACACCTAAAATTCAAAAAAATAATTGGGGTCAGTGAAATGCTAACCAGTTTACATAAAGACAGTTGAGCAAAAAACATCTGATGATAGTTAAATCAGTGCTGACAATTTTTGGCAAAAATCTGTATCATCCCCATTTTTCTTCAGCACATAAAATTTACTCCGAATTTCCCTGCTAAATGTCTTAGGATATTTTGTGAGTAAGCTTAATTACGAGATAAGAAATGGAAAACCAACTTCTTTTTGCCTTTAGTGTGTTCATGGGCTTTTTCGCCATTATGAACCCGGTGGCGATTGTGCCGATATTCTTGAGTTTGACGCGCAGTGAAGACAGCCATACTACCCGCTTTATTGCGGTGCGCTCGCTGATGCTGGCGTTTATTATCGTTGCGGTATTTTCGATTACCGGTAACTTTATCTTTACCATTTTCGGTTTGACGGTATCGGCGTTTCAGATCACCGGGGGCTTGATTCTGTTTGTCATTGGTATGCAGATGTTGCAAGGCTCGCAATCAAGCGTGCAGAACCCAAGCGAGAAAGACCGCAAACAATCACGCGAAGCCGCCTTGGGAATTGCCATTTCTCCGTTGGCGATGCCGATTTTGGCCGGACCGGGTACCATTACCACGGCGATGAGTTTTTCCGCAGGTGGCGATATATTGCCGGTGCTTATCACCATTGCGATGTTCGCGGTCATGTGTGTCATCACCTATTTCTTGTTTATCTACGGCGAGAAATTCATCACCTACATCGGTGCCAGCGCCTTGGGTGTGATCACCCGTATGATGGGGATGATTCTGGCAGTAATCGGTACACAAATGGTCGTGAGCGGTATCCAGGGCGCCTTCAATCTTTAAGCTGCGCCAAACTTCAAAATAGAGCTTTATTATCGATGTTCGCGATGGGCAAGCAAGCCATTCGCGAGCAAAAGATCTTTTTCCGGCAAAATCCGCTATAATAAAATCATCTTTATTAACAGTCACTTGCAAGGAACGATCATGAAAACAGCTCGGTTTTTCTTGTTCGCTAGCGTCACGCTAATGCTCTCTGCCTGCGGCACTGAAAATAAAAACGAACTCAAGGTCACCGCCACGGCCTATACCTCAACCCACTCCCAAACCGATAAGACACCGTTTCTCGCTGCCTGGAACAATGAACTCGAACCGGGCATGAAAGCGATTGCGGTCTCACGCGATTTATTGCAACATGGCTTAACAAACGGCAGCAAGGTGACTATCTCCGGCTTACCGGGCGAATATATCGTGCTCGATAAGATGCATAAACGCTGGGAAAAGAAAATCGATATCTATATGGGCTTGGATCATCAGGCCGCTAAAGAATGGGGCAAGCAAGAAGTCACCATCAGCTGGATCGCCGCAAACCAATAGTCGTCACAAATAGCCAAAACCAATTTATCTCAACCGGTTTCTGTACAGATTATCAATCCAATAACTTCTCTTGAATGGTTTCGCTCTCAACATAGGGTAAATACTGAGTTAACAACTGCTGATAAATCCCCTCTTGCTTCAGCTGCTTCAAAACCTTAGCCAAACCCTCCGCCAACGCCTTATGTTTGACATGAACATAGGGGTAAGCAAACTCTTCAACCAGAATCCCCACTTGCTGCAAAGTCTTATATTTCTCTTGAGCTAAATTAGGCGAGATACGAGATTGCAAATCAATATATAGATCCACTCGTCCTGCCAACAATTGATCCAGACTGAACTGAACCTCGGAATTGGAAACGATGCTGCTCTTTGGCAAGACCTTGTTTAACTCTCGCTCTGTGCGTAAAGAGCCGATTAAATGAGCAACATAAAGATTGCTGTCTTGTAAGCTCTGCCAGCTGTCGACATGAAACTCATCATTGTTAGCAATAGCGACAACACGATTGATAAACACTGGCTCGTCGACACGAACCATATTGGCATAGGTTTCACCATAGGCGAAAATTCGGTTGGGTTCACCGTCCACTTCACCATTATTGGCCATAAGTGAACTGCGCTTTAAGGGCAACTGCTTAATCGAAAATTCATAACCTAATCGAGTAAAAGCCTGAAGATATAACTGGTAAAAAAAGCGGTATAAAGGCGCCGAATCCGGGGACATGGGAAACCCCATAACGAAGCTTTTTTTGGCTTGTGCTAAAGAAGGAGCCGATGATAACTCAATCGTCTGAAATTGATTGACTGGCTGTGACATGGCCGCAACGGGGCCGCTACATAAGGCAATAAAAATGATTCGATTAAAAGCCACGCCGGCCAATCGATTAAAACACCGATTGAAGCTAAATCTTTTCAAAAAAAACATAAATATGGCCGGGGCTTGTTTCAATCTACTATTAGGGCCATCATAACCTCAACAGAGATAAAATTCAGCCCTTGGCAAACACTTATGCAACAAATATTTCTAGCAAGAAATATCGACACTTATCCAGCAATAATACGTTTTATCGGTGCTTATTCATCTGAGAAAACCCGGACATTCCAATCCTTTGCGAGCCCGTCTTCGGCAAGACAATAGTTCTGAAAAAAATCGACGATATAGTCTTTTTGGCAGTGCAGCTCGAAATCGGCCATTGAAGCCCAGATTTCGTTAAACACTATCGGGAAACCGGTTCCCTCGGCAAAAGAGCTGGCAACCTGCCGGGTGACTCGGTATTGAATACAGCCGTCTTCTCTTAAGGTTTGCGGCTCTAGCGAACGTAGCACTTCAAACAGGGCTTGTTCCTGACCGGCTTTAGGCAAAAATTCGGCAATACAGTAAACTTTGGATGACATCCTATTCCTTATTGATTAAGTCCATCATTGTGTTGTTGGATAAATTCGATTAGCTTTTCCAGCGGCAAGGGCCTGCTATAGTAGAAACCTTGGATTTCATCACAACCTATTTTTTTGAGAAGCGCGCACTGCGCTTGTGTCTCAACCCCTTCGGCGAGCACTTTCAAGCCCAAATTATGCCCCATTTCGATAATACTTGCAGTAATCGCATAATCATCATTACCGTCTTCCAATTCACGAATAAAGGATTGGTCGATTTTCAAGCGGCTTGCGGGTAACGATTTTAAATAACTCAATGATGAATAGGCGATACCAAAATCGTCAATCGAGACCGTCATTCTTTCTTGCTGAAATCGGCTCAGGGTTTGAATCGCTTCTTGCGGTGAGCGCATCACCGCGCTTTCGGTGAGCTCCAAGTCGATTTTTTCGGCTTTGACACCGGTGCGATGCAACAATGCCAATAGATGATCAAGCAGGGAGGGCTCTTCAAATTGTCTGGCAGACAAATTGATACTCATGCTATGCAGGTCGATACCCTTTAATTGCAAAGTTTTCAGGTCGATCAATGCCTGCTCAAAAATCCAATACCCCAAAGGCACAATCAACCCGGTGTGCTCGGCGATAGGAATGAAATCGGCGGGACTCAAGCTGCCCAGCTCCTTGTCCTGCCAACGAACCAAAGCCTCGACCCCGCAGATCTGTTCGGTCTGTATATTGATTTTTGGCTGATATTCCAAATAAAAGCCTTTTTGTTCGTTGATGGCGCGGCGCAGGCTATTCTCGATACGCAGTCGAGCTTGTGATAACGACAACAGATTCTGTTGAAATAGTAGATAACGGTTGCGCCCTTGGATTTTGGCCTCGTTCATCGCGGTTTCGGCTTCGCGCGCCAATAATATAAAATCATCACTCGGCTCGACTTTAAAGGCGATACCGACACTACAGGTCAAAATCACCTGTTCATCTTCAAGTTCAATCGGCTCGGCAAGAGTCGCCAGTAATTTTTGCGCCAGCCTTTCCACCGTCTCTTTGTCAGGATAATTCATTATCGCTACGGTGAAGTGGTCACCGCCAAAGCGCGAGACAATGTTTTGATGCCGCGCTGCAATCTGCTTGATACGTGTCGAGACCTGCTGCAATACCAAATCTCCGGTGGAATGACCAAAAGATTCGTTAATGGCTTTGAAACCGTCTAAACCGATTGCCAGTACGGCAAGCCTTTTCTGCTTCCATTCCGGCTCTTTGGTATAGATTTCACCTAACTCTGCAAACATGGTGCGGTTGGGAAAACCGGTCAAGGAATCGAAATGTGACAACTTATAGATAGTCTCTTCCGAAGATTGCTGCAATTCATCAATCAGCTGCATATTCTGCTGGCGCAACTTGACCGTATCGAACGCCAATAAGGTGATAAAAATCAGTGCTAACACCAGTACAATACGGGTGGTCAGCTCAACCGGGAGGAAAAAAGCGCCCAGACAACCGATGGCGGCAAATCCAAAAAAACGCATCTTATTGATATAGAGAAAGTCGGAAATATAGGCGAAATAAAGCAGCGCATAGATCATCGCCACCCTGATTTGAAAATCACTGCTTTGGTTTTCTATAAAAAGCGGCACGATAATCAGTACCAGCAAAGCGATGCTTTTCAAATAAAACAGCATCACCTCCAAAGCATCGATGGATTTACAAAAACCGACCACCCCGAAGCCAAACAAGGGCACAAGAAACAGCGATATGGCAAGAATCAAGTCGCTCTCGAGATTCTGCCATAGGGAAAACACGGAAAAAATAAGAATAAGGACTACCGAAAACTTGATCCGCAACATCACGGTTTTTCGATAATTCTCGGTACTGTAGCCATGATGAGGCAAAACTCTAAATTGACTATTATTCTCCACAGATGACCTCATCACTGATAACCTATATTTTTAAGACATAAGCGCCGTAATTACTTTCACATATTAATCAACGATTTGCAATCGACTACCGTTTTCAACCCAAACCGAATTGAAACACCAAGCAACCCGTGCTCTACTCAGTGTAGGGTCAGCAAACCTGAATGTTAAATCAGAATATCTGATATGGGCGCAAAATTATGCGCGCAGGCTCCCTCATTCAATATAATGACGTTAAGATTTTTAGTTAAACCGCAAACCCCGATACCCGTCATTTATGCTCAGCACCCTAACCATCCTATTTCCGGTATTTGCTTTGATAGGCGCCGGCTATGCAAGCCGCAAGGCCGGTATTTTCGGCGCAAATGCGGCCGGTGAGCTAAGCCGATTTGTGATCTGGCTGGCACTGCCGGCACTGCTATTCGAAATTATGGCTAAAAGTGACTGGCAAAAGCTGTTTCAGGCGGATTTCATCATGGCCTATACGCTAGGCACCTTTGCGGTGTTTTTTCTGGTTTTGCTGTGGCGCTTGAAAAAAGGGGTCGATTTAGCCGCCGCAAGCATTGATAGTGTCGCCGCCTCTTATGCCAATACTGGTTATATCGGTTTTCCTCTGATGTTTCTGGTATTTGGTGCAGCCAGTGAAATACCTACCGCCATTGCCAGTATTATCGTTGTCTCGATTCTATTCGGATTTGCTTTGATACTGATTGAAACGGTGATACACGCTTCTTTGGCTTGGCACTTACGCGCACTCAATGTCTTCAAATCGGTTTTTAAGAATCCATTGGTGCTTGCCCCGATTGGCGGTGCCCTATTTGCCGCCACCCCCTATTCTCTGCCAAGCGGCGTGGATACCTTTTTGGGCTTACTGGCGGACGCGGCCAGTCCTTGCGCATTAATCAGTCTTGGGCTGTTTTTAGCCAATGCTTCGGCCGACCAAAGCGCAACACTGAGCCAAGCCCGTAAGACGGCTTTGAGCTTGACCGCAGCCAAACTGATAGTGCAACCACTATTAATGGCGGTGTTAGTGTTTTATCTGTTTGAGATACCGACCGAATTGGCGATGATGGCGGTATTTCTCGCTGCCCTGCCGACAGGTACAGGCCCTTATATGCTTGCCGAGTTTTACCGGAAGGATGCCTTGATTACCGCGCAGACCATTTTGTTATCGACCGTTTTATCTTTGCTGACGCTATCGCTTCTGCTCAATTTTTCACCGATTCCTTTAACCTGAAAAAATGGCAACAATTCAATGTTGCTTACAGCCAAAATAGTTTTTTAATCAGCTCAGTTATGTAATACTGCAAATTCTTCCTTATTAAATGCGGGGGAATGCGATGATTAAAGCAACTGTAAACGGTCGTAACGTCGAGCTTGAACAAGGCGCTACCTTATTGGACGCCGCGCGTCTTGCCGAAGTGCATATTCCAACCCTGTGCTATTACCCTCGCTTGCCAACCCATGCGGTTTGCCGTATGTGCCTGGTTGAGGTCAGCAGTGCGCCCAAACCTCAACCGGCTTGTAAAACCCAAGTCAAGGACGGCGATATTATCGTCACCGATTCGGCCAAACTGGAAGAGTTTCGCAAGACCGATATGCAATGGCTGCTGGCTCGCCACCCCAATGATTGTATTCGCTGTGAAGTCAACGGCTCCTGCCAGTTCCAAAACCTGGTCAGTGAATATCAACTGGAAGATGTCTGGCCGAAACTGCCGCGTGGCTCGATTCAGCACCCCGAACACCGCTTGACCGACCACACCTCGCCAAGCATCTGGCGAGACCTCTCCAAATGTGTCGAATGCGGACTTTGTGCCGAAGCCTGTGGCGATGCCGGACAAAATTTGCATATTATCGGGTTTGCCGAACGCAGTTCAGGACGGATTCCGGTGACCGTATTCGATCAAGAACTTTCCCAAACCGATTGTATCTCATGCGGCCAATGCACTCTGGTCTGCCCGGTGGGCGCTTTGATCGAAACGCCGCACTGGCATGATGTGATCCATACTCTAGATAGCCACCGCCGCGTCTCCGCGGTGCAGGTCGCACCAGCGACACGCGTTGCGATCGGTGAAGAGTTTGGCATGAAACCCGGTACTATCAGCACCGGTCGGATGATTAACGCCTTACGTCAACTCGGCTTCGATTATGTCTTTGATACCAACTTTGCCGCAGATTTGACCATTATGGAAGAAGGCACCGAATTATTGGCCCGCCTCAAAGAACACAAAAACCTGCCTTTATTCACCTCGTGTTGTCCCGGCTGGATTAACTGGGTGGAAATCCATCGTCCGGATATCCTGCCTCATCTCAGCACCACCAAATCACCCCAACAGATGCATGGCGCCCTAACCAAGCGTGGCGCTTTTGCGAAAAGCTTGGGCGCTGGTTTTGCTGAAGGCGAGGATGAACCCTATGTGGTCAGCGTCATGCCTTGTACCGCAAAAAAAGACGAAGCGCAGCGCCCTGGCGTTTCCGAGGATGTCGATCATGTGCTCACCACACGTGAATTGGCTCGTATGATTAAAGCCCGCGGCATCAAGTTCAATGCGCTTGAGGAAGATGGCGAATTTGATAATCCTCTGGGTGAAAGTACCGGTGCTGCGCAAATCTTCGGCGCCTCCGGCGGCGTTATGGAAGCGGTTGTCAGAACCGCCGCACACTTTATTGGTGAAGAAGATTCGTTACCCATGGATTGGCATCAATTGCGCGGCGTCCATCAAGGCATTAAAACCGCCGAGATCTCAGGCGTCGGCAAGGTTGCCATCTGTAACGGCATTGCCGCCGCACAACGACTGCTGGCAGATGAAAGCTGGCGCGACGAGTTCATCGCCATAGAAGTCATGGCTTGCGTCGGCGGCTGCCTGGGTGGCGGCGGCGAACCCAAATCGATGGATCCTCAAGTACTGCAAAAACGCATGCAGGCAATTTATCAGATTGATCAGAATTCACCACGACGCCGCTCTTATGAAAACCGCGACGTTCAAACCCTCTATGCCACCGAGCTTGACCAGCCCAATTCAGCCAAGGCGCATAAACTATTACACACCCACTATGCGCCAAGGCATTCGAAACGCTTGTTGTTGATGCAGTTTCTCGACAGTGTCGACCGTCGTGATAGCTCACGTATTGAGCAGCTGTTTCACCCGCAAGCCATTTGGTCAACGGCCTCGCCTTTTGGTGAAGTCAAAGGCATTGAAAATATCAAACGATTGATTTCCGAAAAATTGCCACCAAGGCAATTCGCGGCCATGTTTGCCCGCCATCAAATGCGTTCTGCCGCAGATAGTGAAGACCTAACCGTTATAACCCCGCTAGGAGAGACCTGTCGTTTCCACGTGGAACTGACAGAAACCGATGCCGGAACTGGAGGCAGACCATTAATAAAACGTCTGCAAAGAGAAGTCCTGTAGTGCCAGATTGACATTAAGCTGACTTCACACACGCTGTACTAAGGAAGCGAATATGAAAAAAGTATTAGTCATTGGTGCCAGCGGCTTTGTCGGCAGTCATGCTTTACAGGCGATTGCCGCCGACAACTCCATCGAAGTCATTGCCGCTTGCCGCAACCCACAAAGATTACCACCTGGGTTTACGGGTAAAATCAGCGCCGGAGATATCAATGACAAGGCTTATCTGCACTCACTGTTTGATGGCGTTGACACCGTCTGCAATGCTTTTGCATGGACCTCTTTATATGGTCATGCCCCAGAATCCGAACAACTTTTTCTGTCACCTACATTACATATGATCGATTTGGCCGTTAAGGCCGGGGTCACACGATTTATCAATGTCAGTACCACCAGCGCGGCAGCTCCGGACCGGTCGAACGATGCAATGAACGACGGTATTCGCAGGGATTTCTGGCCTCATTTGAACAATGTCATCCGCATTGAGAACTATTTGAGAGAAAAGGCCACAGGTTCATTCACCGTCATCAATTTGCGTTTAGGACTGTTTGCCGGTCAACGTTATGCCTTGGGGTTGTTACCGATTTTGATACCACGCTTGAAAACACACTTGGTACCTTGGGTGGCTCATGGACAAACCAGCATGCCAATCACCGATGGACGAGATATCGGTCAGGCTTTTTACCGAGCCGTAGTGACCGAGGGCATATCGGGCTACGAGTCATTTAATATCACTGGTCCGGAAATACCCACGGTTCGAGAGGTTATTGAATACCTGCATAGCAAAGGTCACCCTAAACCCCATTTCAATGTTTCCTTTTCCATGGCTTATCTATTTGGTTGGCTAATGGAAAAATTGAACCCTATTGTACCCTGGCAACCCTTGGTGACCCGAAGCATTATTCACTTACTGGAAGAGGTCAATGTCGACAACCACAAGGCTACTGACATACTTGGTTATCAACCGCAACACCACTGGCAAGAAGCAATCGATGTACAATTAAGCGAGATGCAGCACAAGCAACAAGCCAATATGAGTATGGCCAAACCCATAAATTAGCACCGACTTGGCATCAAATAATACTGTTTTCATCCTCAAATTGCCGAATGAAATGTGGAATCGGCTCGAATCAAACCCGCCGAAAAAATAAAAATCCCCAACCCGATCTGGACAGGTTGAGGATTATCTAGCTTAATCAAATTGATTCAGGTTATTTAAGAGTGATCACTTCGGAGCCTTTTTCTCCGGTATTGTCTGATAACTGAACCGTTACCTTATCACCTTTATCGGCCTTAACCTTGACCGCCATATAAGGGTTGGCCGAAACCGCACCTGACCATTGGGCATCAACGGTTTTCTCACCATTTACCAGCACTTCCACCATATCGATAAATTTCGCTGGATACGGCTTACCGGTTTTCTTATTCATACGCGCACCGGATTCCATCTCATGCTTAATCAAAGCTTTGATTTCAGCTACGCCATTGACTGATTTACCACGCATTCTGATTTTAATACTCATCATCTTGTCCTCTACAGAATTCTTAATCTAAAGTTTTGGCTTTTTAAATAGTTACGTTTTAAAAAGAGAGATTTTATTCAGTGTCTAGGCGCTTAAGAAACCGAATCGGAATGTATATCGATACATGAGAATCGGAAGTCGCAAGGCAACAACGACACTGGATCAAAGATCCTTTTTAAATTTAACTAGCCGCCGCAGCCACCAATCGTGACTTTAACTTCTTGTTTCGCTTGATAGAGTTTGCCACCGGCTTTGACCACCGCCATGACATCCATGGTTTGTCCCATCTTGATACGAGTCGAGACATAACCTTCGGCACCGGCGGCAAATCGGTATTCACAAACCAACGGCTGCGGGTTCTTGCTGGCAAGAATCGCAATCGACTCCACGCCTTCAAGTGCCGAAGCATCAACCGTCACCGGGGTTACCGCACCATTTTCTGCAATTGCCGGCGCCTTTAATTGAATATCGCCCGACTCTGCAACACTGCTGCTACCAAAAATTCCTTTCAATGCCTCATCACTGGTCTTCGCACTGAAAGCCTGTTTGTTCCAATCCGCTAATACGGTTGTTGGAGTTAGTAAACCTGCATTCACCGCAATCAATGCAGAACCGGTTGCTAATCCGTGTTTTAAAAATGATCTACGTTTCATGATCGTTAGCTCCTTTTAGAAAATTACTGGTGAGGAATTAAACCCTTCGTTTGTAGCACCTGTTTGATTATCAATATAAGCAAGGGCTAATATCCTTGACTCCAGATTATTCATTTCCATAGATAAGGCAAGCAAAATAATTTGCCACATTTTTATCCCATCAAAACTTCAAAACACTTAAAACAGATATTTTTATACTTACTTATCAACAGGTTATAACAAAAACCAAACCTCCATTAGAAAAACTAGCGTATAAACTATTGCCAGAGTTGCTCCAAACAATCAGTACTTGCCTCAATACTTATCACAAGATTGAAAAGCATGGATTTGCTTGCACGGATGGGTAAATAGCCGTAAAGTTCTTGCCAATTGGAGTCAAAATCACAAGTAAAGGAATGCTATGCGACAGGTGGTGATTACGGGTGGAAATAAAGGCATCGGCCTTGCTTTAAGCAAAATGTATCTTGATCAGGGAGACTTTGTCCATATCATTGCCCGCGATTTCAGCAATCAGGCCGGGTTCGATTACCAGAACCACCCTAATGTTAAGCTTCATCCTTTCGACCTCAGCCACATTGAGCAGTTAGAAGCCTTAACCAACCGATTCGATAATATCGATGTGCTCATTAATAATGCCGGGCTTTTGCAGCCGATTACCTATGAAAACTATCCCCGCGAACGCCGTGACTACGCCTTGAACCTGAATATCATCGCCCCGGTTGAGCTGACCCGTTTATTGGAACCGGCTCTCAGGGCCAAGTCAGCCTATACTCCAAGAGTGGTCAATAACGCCTCGATTGCCGGACAGATTGGTCATCCCGATATTTGGTACGGTATTGCCAAGGCGGGCTTAATCAATGCAACCAAAGCTTATTCGAAAGCCTTTAGAGGTGACATTATTATCAATGCGGTCGCGCCTAGCCCGGTGGAAACCGATTTACTGGCGAGTATTCCCGAACATCGACAAAAAGCGTTTTTGCAAAACACCATTAGCGGCCGTTTTGCCTCGGCCGAGGAAGTCGCTCAGGCGATGTTCTGGCTAGGTACGGAATGCCCTGAATACATCAATGGAATCTGCATCGACATCAATAACGGTTCCTTGCCAAGATAATGTCTCAAAGCATCTGCACCAAGATACGCATAACAGCTTAAACCATTAATTTATATACGGTTTTTCTTGATTGCAAAACACTACAAAAAGTAAAAAAATTCTGCGGATTTGATAAAACATCAATTATGATATCTTTATGAAGTCTGCAAATATCCCCAATATGCCGCCAAAAATTGAGTCCATCAATAAGAAGCCTCTGTATCTATTGGCGCTGATTCTTTTAACGACCTATTTGCTGGTTTCATTTGTCCTTTATGACAAAATCCGCCAATCAACGATTGAAAACAAGCTTAATGATTTAAGCCATCATCTACTCTACCAAAAAGCCTTACGTAGCTATATCAGCAACAATGTCAAACCGGTAATCTACGATTATATGCATCAAGGTCTGCTTTCATCGGACTACTTTGAAAAACGTGTCTTATCTTCGGCCTATATCTCAGAGCAGGTTTTCCGTATTTATCAGAACCTGCTTATTGAGAACCAATTACCCGAGTGGCAATACCGGATAGCCGCCAGTAATGCGATGAATCCGAAAAACCAGGCAAGCCAAACCGAGTTGGAATTGATAGAGCGTTTCAACCAGGAGCCTAATTTAAAGCAGATCCAGAATATTGATAGCATCAATGGCAAAGAAGCGCTTCATGTCATATTGCCTTTGGCAAAAACACAATCTTCATGCTTATATTGTCATGGTGATCCGAAACAGGCTCCGCAAGATTTGATCGAACAATATGGCAGTGAACGCGGCTTTTTTGAACCGGTCGGTAAAATTCGCGGTTTTATTTCCTATAAGATCGACTTGGATAATGCCTTAAAGACCTCCAAACAAGCTTTTCTCACCGTCAATACAATCATCTTGCTAACCTCTATTCTGATTTTCGTGCTGGTCAGCCTGATCTACAACTCGGAGCAGAAGAGAAAATTGCTCAACAACAAATTACAACGTGAAACACATTATATTGCTCATCATGACTTTTTGACCGGATTGAAAAACCGTCATAGCCTGAATTTGACTCTGCCGCAAAAACTCATCGAGTATCAAGAATCCGACAATAAAAAAGCCATTTGGGCGATAATGATCGATATCGATCACTTTAAGAAGATCAATGACAGCTACGGTCATGATATCGGCGATCGGGCTTTGCAGGAACTTGGCAAAATTCTGAAAAGGGTCGCCAAATTCTATATCAACGCCGATGTCTATCGTTTAGGCGGTGAGGAATTTCTTATCGTGCTAGAAGGCACTGAAGATTCGATCAAACAGCTTTATCACCGCATCCAAGAGCTACTCGATAAAATCACAATCGATCAGTGTGAACAAGACATAAAAGTTTCTGCCGGGGCGACAGCATACCGTCGGCAAGAACAGCAATACGATTTTCTTAAGCGTGCCGACAACGCGCTTTACAGCGCCAAGCAGCAAGGGCGTAACTGCATGGTCATCGATTGATCCGTTAATTGGGATTGAGGTGGCTGCAACTAACTGATTTCAATTTCATTCAACAGACGTTTTGAATCTTTGCCCTGCTTACGATATTCATAAATGTTCTGCGCGGTGGTTTCGGCAATATGGCTCAAAGCTTCCTCGGTAAAGTAGGCTTGATGTCCGGTCACCAATACGTTGGGAAAGGTCAATAAACGCTCGAATTCGTCATCATAGATAATCTCGCAGGAGTGGTCCTCAAAAAACAACGCGCCTTCGCGTTCAAAAACATCCATACCCAAGTAGCCGATTTTCTTAGACTTGAGGCCTTCTATCAGCGCTTTGGAATCCATCAAGGCACCGCGTCCGGTATTGATCAACATGACCCCCTTTTTCATCGTCGCAATGCTCTGATCATTAATCAAATGTGTCGATTCAGGGGTTAGGGGGCAATGCAGAGTGATGATATCGGCATTTTCGAAAAGGGTGTTCAATTCGACTTGCTTGATCCCCAACTCTTTACAGGCCTCGCAGGAATAGGGATCATAAATCAAAACATGGCAACCAAACGCCTTGAGCATTTTACCTACCAAGCGACCGATTCGACCGGCACCGACAATTCCGACTGTTTTACCGTGCATATCGAAACCCAGCAGCCCTTTCAAAGCGAAGTTGCCATCACGCACACGGTTATAGGCTTTATGAAACTTTCGGTTCAATGCCAACATCAGACCAATCGTATGTTCTGCGACCGCATAAGGGGAGTAGGCAGGAACTCGAACCACACGCAGACCTAAACGCTTGGCCTCGGCCAAATCGACATTATTGAATCCGGCACAACGCAAAGCGATTAGCTCTACGCCATAGTCATTGAGTTGTTGCAGAATCGGCGCGCTTAAATCGTCATTGACAAACGCGGTGATTACTTTGGCTTGCTTGGCATAGACTACGGTATTGGCATCCAAAGGCACTTCCAGGTATTTCGCATGGATGGTTTCATCGAAAACCCGACACAAGGCCTGCTCGTCATACTCTTTACAGCTGAAGGAGACAACGTGGGTAACGGTATTATCAGACATCATTTCTTCCTTTAGTGCCAGCGAAGTTTAAGTGCTTAGCGCTAAAGTTATGATGCCAAAATTTCGACCAAATCTGAACCATTATATTTGACCGCGCAGTTTCGGCCATGTTGTTTGGCCAGATACATACCGTCGTCGGCAGCTTTATATAACCGGTCAAAATCGGCACGTGTTGCCACCTGACTAGAACTGATTCCCATCGATACGGTGACAAAAGGATGCTCGCTTTCGTTGGCGCTACGCAGGTTTAAATTTTCAATCTCTTTGACCAGTCCAACAAGCCATTTTTCGATATTATCGCTGTCGCGACCGCTGACCAGCCCGCCGAACTCTTCTCCCCCCAATCGAAACACCAGGTCGTTCTCGCGTTTGACATAGTCTTTAATGGTCTTGCCCACCAACTGTAACGCCTCGTCTCCCTGTTGATGACCATAGGTGTCGTTGTAGAATTTAAAATCATCGATATCCAGTAAAAAGAAGGTCATCTGTTTTTCTTGGTTTTGACTCTGCAGCACAAAATCATCAATCACCTCATTGAAGTAATGGCGGTTATACAACCCCGTCAAGGCATCGGTACGCGACATATTGCGCAGCTCCTGCATGCACAATTGCTGCGCATTGCGGCGATGATTTTCACGTTTGGCACTGATGCATCGACTGAACTCGACCAAAAACGCGACACCGGCAGAAATCAGTGAAATCAGCAGCAAACGGACAATATCATCATAATGCCATTCACCACCATACCAGCGCCCCACTCCTTGAAAAGCAATCGGCATGATCAGAACCAGCCAAATGGCAAAATACAGCACTCCGGCACGGTTACCGTTAAGCAGAAATAAAATAAAAGGGATTAACGGCGCCAGAAAAATCAAATCGTATTGATAGGAACTATAACCAAGTAACATGGCATAACCGCATACGGTGATCACCGCGGTGATGTGTCCGATCATGACTAGGTTTTGCTTTTTGCGCAACAGCAGCATCAAACCGATAAAGACAAAAAAGGCGATAATATGCATGACAAAGCCGTAAGATCCGGGGGAGGTAAACAAGTTCAGCGTTGCTAAAAACGCATTCAATAGCACACCCACCAACAATAAGGCATTTGCCAATAATAGCCTTGAATAACGACGTGGATCCTCAATACTGGTATCCAATGCCCTTGCCCAGATAGGTTTGGCTGTTTCTAAATCCGCTGACTCTTTCATTCCCGAAATCCAATACGCTTACAGTTGATGGCGATTAAACAAATTCGTTCAGTTAATAATGAACATGAACAGACTTAATCGGCACAAGTACGTAAAAGTTTAGCCTTAAAATAATTAAATACGCATTTTAACCTATCAAAAATAAATCGCAATTAAAACTTGGAGACCAAAATAACCCTCCATTGCATTTCAGCAGACATAAAAAAACCGCCGCTTATCTTGTGATAGGCGACGGCTTTAAACCAACTGTTTTTATTGTCGACCCAGGCCTTATAAAGCTCTGGCACGTAAATAAGTCTGTTCGGAAATTTCCGTCCATTTAATCACTTGTTCTTTAAACGCCTTTTGTGAGGCCCAAGCGCGCTTAGACAAATCATCCTTGGCAGCTTCTTCTTCAATGACTTCCATCGAGATCTTTTTCAACTCTTTTAAAACATCATCCGGGAAGTGGCGTAATTCAACATTATGCTCGGTAATCAATGTATGCAGAGCCTGCTGGTTACGTGCGGTATATTCCGACAACATATCGGCGTTGGCAACCTTGATGGCATTACGCACGATACTCTGCAGGTCCGCTGGCAATCCGTTAAATGCTTCGGCATTGATCATACATTCCATGGTGGTACCCGGCTCCTGCCAGCCTGGAGTGTAGTAATACTTGGCCACCTTATGGAAACCAAACGCCAAGTCATTGTATGGGCCAACCCATTCGGTGGCGTCAATCGCCCCCGATTGCATGGATGGGAACAGCTCGCCACCAGGAAGAGTTACCGGAATACCGCCGGCACGTTTCAAGACTTCGCCACCCAAGCCCGGCATACGCATTTTCAAACCTTCCAAATCGGCCAAGGAATTGATTTCCTTATTGAACCAGCCACCCATCTGAGTGCCTGAGTTTCCGCCCGGATTTGGAATCAGACCAAATGGTTTATAGGCTTCTTCCCAAAGTTCAAGACCACCGCCATAAAACAACCAGGCATTCATTTCATCTGCCGTCAGACCAAAAGGTACCGAAGAGAAAAACGAGGCCGAAGGAATCTTACCTTTCCAGTAGTAAGCCCCGGCATGCCCTAATTGCGCATTGCCCTGTGATACCGCATCAAACACCTCAAAAGCACCCACCAGTTCACCGGCACCATAGACCTTGACATTGATACGTCCACCGCTCATTTCGGTAATCAACTTAGCGATATTATTGGCGCAAGTACCTAGTCCAGGAAAGTTCTTCGGCCAGGTGGTGACCATTTTCCATTCATAGCTTTTTTGAGGTTCGACATTGACGGTTTTTGCCGACTCTTCATTACCACAAGCCGTCAAAGCCGTTGCCGCAGTCGCCCCCGCTACAGCGCCGAGAAAATCTCTACGTTTCATACTAAAACTCCTTTATTAAATTTGGCTCCATTTTAGCAAAATCCCATTTATCTGCTATATTTTCTAAATTGTTGATATACGTCATGTTACCCAGTAAGAAAATCTGCTAACCTAAACCGGGTGAAATATCACACCCCCCTCGACAATATGAATAAAAAAACACATTGATTAAACCTTGCGGTCATTCGGGAGCACATGATGAAACTTACCCCTAAGCTGTTAAGCAGTTTTTTGTTAGTTGGCCTGACACCCCTGTTTATTTTCGCCATAGTTTCCATTCAACAAGCCGATAGAGGCCTCAAACAACTGGCAGAAGGCCAGCTGGCATCCATTCGTGATGGTCAAAAAGCCTCTATCGAGCGTTACTTCGACAATGTCGCCAGTCAGGTTTATACCTTGGCCGATACTCAGGTTATTTTACAAGCGATGTTCTACCTGCCTAATCAGGTCAATAGCTATCAGGCTCTGGCGAAAGAGCAAAACCTCGAAAATGTGCGCGCGCAATTATCGCAAAGCTACCTAAAGCTGGATTCGGCAAAAAACCTCAACCAACAAAACTATGCCGAAAAGCTCGACGATGTCGCCTTGATGATGCAGCAGGACTACCTGCTTAATAACCCGAATAATGAAACCGAATTCTGGAAACTGAATAAAGGAACCAGCCAATCGCCTTATCACGCTATCCACGCCTCGATGCAGCCGGTGGTGAAAAACTTTATCGATAACGCTAAATTCAAAGACCTTTATCTAATCGATTACAAAAGCGGGCGTATTTTATATAGCGTCAATAAAAAGGCCGATTTCGGTCTATTACTGCCATCCAGCCCACTGGCTGAAAGCGGTCTGGATCAGGCTTATCAGCAGGCGAAAAACCTAAACTATCATGAAATGGCATTGATCGACTTTGCTCCTTATAAAGCCGTTGGAAATCAGGTAAGAGCCTTTGCCGCCACACCGATCTTTTTCAATAACCAACCTCTAGGCGTTTTGGTGGTACAACTGGATAACAGTGCCTTAGAACAAATCACCTCCGATCAAAGCGCCGGCGACTCGAGTCGTGACAGTTTTATTGTCGGTAGCGATTACCTGATGCGTACCGCTTCCAGAAAGGATGCCGCTCACCAGGTGGCCGAATCCTTCACCAACCCAGCTAGTGGTGCCGCGAATTATGCCGCCGTCAATCAGGCGCTAAAAGACAATGCCGGGGTCGACATGATGGCGAGCTTTAATCAGACACAAGTAATGAGTGCCTATACACCGCTGGATATTTACGGTTTGAAATGGGCGCTAATTGCTGAACTCGATAGAGATGAAGCCCTTGCCAGCAGCCACAGCTTGCAAATGACCGCATGGCTGGTTTTTGTCATTGCCGTTTTATTGATTGTCTTGCTGGCGGTTCTGATTGTACGCACCATCACTCAGCCAATTCATAAACTGGTACAGACCATTCAGCAAATCGAATTAAGCAGTGATTTCAATATTCGTCATCAGGTACAAGGTCAAGATGAAATTGCGCAAGCAGGTATTGCCATCAATAATTTAAT
Source organism: Thiomicrorhabdus sediminis (assembly GCF_005885815.1). NCBI lineage: Bacteria > Pseudomonadati > Pseudomonadota > Gammaproteobacteria > Thiotrichales > Piscirickettsiaceae > Thiomicrorhabdus > Thiomicrorhabdus sediminis. Next base: position 2,217,906 of record NZ_CP040602.1, read on the forward strand.
GGGCAAACTGGACAACTCTTTTGGAGAGATCAAACAGATTATGCAAGCGATCGGTGACGGGGATTTCACACAACGCGTCAATGCCGAACTCAACGGTGACCTGGATGAACTGAAACAGGCGGTCAATGCCTCGGCGCAAAGCGTTCAGTTCACCATGAACGAATTATCAAAAGTGATGCAAGGAATCGCACTGGGTGATTTCTCGGTACGTTTGGATGAACAAGTGCGCGGCGAACTGAAACATCAGGTCGATACCGCCTTAAGCCAAATGGACAATGCGATTCACAGCATCAGTGAAGCCATGGAATGCTCCGCCAAAGGGGTGTTCTCACGTCGCGTTGAAGGTGAACTGCAAGGTCAGATGCAAAACCTGCAGAACTCGGTCAATGCTTCGCTATCGGAAATACAGTCGGCGATTGATGAAATCACTAATTCCGCCAAGGCGATGGCCGAAGGTAATCTGACCCAGATGATCGAAGACCAATATGAAGGAGAACTGGAAGAACTGAAGCAGGCATTGAACAGTTCCATCCAACATTTGGGCAATATGGTGTTATCGATTCGTGAAGCTTCGAATATCGTTTCCAATGATGCCAACGAGATCTCTAGCGGCAGTATTGAACTCAACCAGCGTACCCAACAACAGGCCGAATCGCTGGAAAAAACCGCTACCGCTATGGAACAGATGACCGCATCGGTGCAAAACACCTCGCAAAACGCACAACGCGCTCACGAACTGGCACAAAATGCGAGCACGACCACCCAACAGGGGGTGCAGATTATGCAGCAGACCATGAAAGCGATGCATGATATTGAGCAGGCAAGCGGCAAAATCAATGAAATCATCACCATGATTGATGGTGTCGCTTTCCAGACCAATCTTTTGGCATTAAACGCCGCGGTGGAGGCGGCTCGCGCCGGTGAAGCCGGTCGTGGTTTTGCCGTGGTCGCCGGTGAAGTGCGTAATCTGGCAGGGCGCTCCGCCGATGCGGCAAACGAGATCAAACAACTGATTGAAAACACGGTAAAAGAGATTCAGGGGGGAACCCAACTGGTGAATCAATCCAATGAGTCGCTGGAACAGATTCATCTGGCGATTGAGGAGGTCAATAACATTGTTGCCGAAATCAGCGCCGCCAGCTTGGAACAAGCCGATGGCATCACTCAGGTCAATAGCAGTATCACCGATATGGATCAAACCACGCAGAACAATGCGCATCTGGTGGAAACCCTATCGCAAAATGCAATTCAGGTGAACAGCGAAGCCCAAGAGCTTGAATCCACCGTGGCCGGTTTTGAAATTGATAGTCAAAAACGTCTTAAGTAAATTTAAAATCTGAAAAACAAAAAAGCGCCATTTAGGCGCTTTTTTTATGGATTAAGCAAGAGTGATTACATATCCGCTCGCGGATTAAACGCCATCTGTTCCGCCATTTTTTCGTAAAGTTCACGGTCGGCTTCACTGCTGACTGGCGGGGTATGAATTTGCACAATCACATACTGGTTGCCCGGATCGACACCCAGGCCGCGGCCTTTTATACGCAATTTAGCACCGGATTGTGTGCCTTCGGCAATCGCCATTTTGATTTTACCTTTCAAGGTCGGGATCTCGACCTTGGCACCCAAAGCGGCTTCCCAAGGCGTAACCGGCAAATCCAGATAGACATCCTTGCCTTCGACACGATAATGCGGATGTTTTTCCAGATTGACCTGAATAATCACATCACCATTCGGTCCGCCATTAAATCCGCTGAAACCTTTGCCCTTAACACGGATTTTCTGATCCTGAGTCACTCCGGCCGGGATACGAATCTTGAGCGGTTTGGTATCATAGGAATAACTCGCCGAATTCGGATTACCGGTTTGGATGTTAATGGTACGTTCAGTGCCTTCGACCGCTTCGCTCAAAGACACCATGACATTGACGGTCTGGTCTTCGCCTTTTTGCGGGCGTGCTTGTCTCTGGCCGCCGAAACCGCCACCGGCACCACCAAAACCGCCGCCGAACATATCACCGAAGATATCGCCGAAATCACCACCCTGAAAACCGCCAAAACCTCCGCCACCACCAAAACCGCCATGCTGCTGGTAATCGGAACCGAACTGGTCATACATCGAGCGTTTTTCCGCATCACTCAAGGTCTCATAGGCTTCACTAATCTCCTTGAACCTGGCTTCATCTCCTGTCGGTTTGTCTGGGTGATACTTGGCCGCCATCTTACGATAGGCTTTTTTAATTTCGGCATCACTCGCGGTACGAGAAACACCCAAAGTTGCATAATAATCTTTACTCATAAAGCATCTGATCTCATAAATTTTCTGACTGCCTTTAAGATATGGGCTAAAGTAGTTTTTTCAAGTTAGATGATGCAAATAATCCAGCACCCATCAGCAGTCTTTTTGCGGCACAGAATACAAAAAAGCCTGTAATAAATACAGGCTTTTAAGTAATTAACAACAAAAACTTTGCTTAGAAATCCATTTTCATTGTCAATTTGAAGTTGCGCCCACTATTTAGGGTATAACCTTTGTAGGTATTTAAGAAATCAATGTAAGCCGTGTCAAACAAGTTTTCGACCGCTGCCGACACCTTTAAGTTTTGCTTGTCCAGCTTAACTTGCGCCTGATAGCTTAAACCATAAACCGCATAAGCCCGAGTACTTGAAGTGCCAACTTTGACAGATGAATCAAACTGAGAGAAAGGCTCATAGGCTCCAGCCGCATTCTTTGCATCCACCAACTTAACATTCAAACTCCATTTCTGTTGTTCTAGATTTTGCCAATGCTTTGGTTGGTAATGAATGGCTACACGTGCATTATTCGCTGGAATCAAAGGCAGAATTCGATTCTGCTTAGTATCTTCCCCACGAATAATTTCTATACCTAAATCAGCGGACCAAGTTGAATCAAACTGATGGTTCAAACTAAACTCGGCACCAAAAATACGGGCATCAGTTTGCTGCGCCTGCATTTCTGGCAAAGTACCTGAAGGCTGAGTTCCTTCAGCAAAACGCGTTGCCAAATCATCTTCATCTAAGGCACCGTTCGATTCAATTTCCGCTTCGCTGTAACGATAGAATCCAGTATTTGCCAAGTAAATATAGTTCTTGATACTGTTGTTGTATAGAGTCGCTACCATCTGCGTTTTATCCGACTGGAAACGAAGCGATAGGTCAGCGTTCAAAGATGTTTCAGCATCCAGATCAGGGTTTCCAAGTTGAAAAGCCTGTACGCCACCATGCTCACCACCTGCATAGAGTTCAAAGATACTCGGTGCTCTGAAGCCTTGACCTAGATTGGCGGCTACACTCCAGTTACCGTCTAAACGATAGTTTGCGCCGAATGAACCTGTCAAAACCCCGAAGTCACGTTCATTATTTGTTTCATCGAAAAAACCTAAATGCTCGAAATGCTCATTCTGAGCATTGATAGGAGCCTCAACTGAGTGAGTATCATAGCGAGCACCAAATTGAACTAACCAGTTATCCATTTCGGTTTCTTCAAACAAGTAAATCGCCTTTTTATCAACATTTGCTGTTGGCGTTAAATGCCCTGAACGTAAAATTTGATCTTTATCGGTTAATTCAACCCCTAACTCACCTTCAAAGCCGCCAATTTTAGGGTGCTCAAAAGCCAACTTATAGTCGTTTCGCCTAACCAATACATCTAAATAATGATCTTCACCCTTTTCTTGAGCCATCGTTTCAAACGGCAGATCATGGGTCGCTTCACGCTGATTCCGAATATGGCTCCAGCTCGGCTTTATCACCCAATCACTATCGGTAAAAAATTCTGCCTTGAATTGCATCTCATCATTCTGCAATTTTTGACCGGCAGCAACCGCTTCATATTCGGATGCAGTATTATCGGCCTCAATACCTAAATAATTCTGTAGTGAGTGCCAGTGATTAAATCTCAACTCAACCAAACCCCAGTCTTGCTGGTAACCCATTCCCAGTGTCGCAGCACGGTTTTTAAAATTGGTATTAAGCACTTCACCTACAAATAATGGATCATAGCTTTTGACACTGCTTGGCGTTGCGCCTTGTGAAGAGCTGACCGTAGGTACATGAAAATTATCCGCCTCTCGAATAGATGCTCCTGCATGAACCGCAAATCTGTCCGACCCCATACCGATCTTGGTTCCAATCATTTTTTCCTGATTGTTTGTATTGTATTCAGCAGCCACTTCTCCTTCAGAGTGCTGCCCATAAGGCAAACTTGACTGCATCACATTGACAACCCCCGCCAAAGCCTCGGAACCAAATAACACGCTTTGAGGACCACGAATCACTTCAATACGCTCAGCAAGGTACGGATCCATATTTGGATTATGGCGATTACCATAAGCCTGATAGTCGGTCGTCTGACCATTGGATAATACCTTGACGCGATTTCCTGTCATCCCTCGAATAACCGGTTTACCTGACTGACTCCCACTTGATAAGTTATTCACACCCGTAATAGGCTCTAGCATGTCAGCCAAAGAACCACTTTCTTTCGCTGACTTATCATTGTCGGTTAAAACATTAATTTGTGAAGGCACATCAAAAGTACCATGTTGGTTAATCGGTGATGCGGTTAAGGTCACCGGAGCCAGTTCTGAGGCCTGTTCTGCAGAAGCATGCTGAGCCAAACCATAGGCGGCAAGCAACACCGCTAAGTTTAATTTCGTTAATTTCATTGTCTTTTTCCTAAAATAAATCAACACAACCCCCTAGCGCGTAAACACTATGGGTCAAAAAAATTGTCAGTGGATTTAGTTAGAAAGCTGGCGGAGCTCTGCCAAAGAAGTGGTCGACATGACTTTTATGAAAAAGAGGTACAAGCTGTTCTAAATAGGCATCGGATGCTGTCTGCGACAGATCCGCAAAACTTGCATGAGTTGTCGGGCTGAAGGGTTGCGCCAGATTCTCAAAAATGTCACAACTGGCTTCATGCTCATGGAAATGATGAATTTCGGCATGAACAATCCCCTCTGTTTGTGCGAACAGGAACATCGCCAGAAAAATGAACGCGAATCTACTTACAAGTATGCGCCAATTAACACAATGATTTAAAAAGTTATTTTTCATAAAACCGACAATTGAGTTCCCAACCCGCTCATTATAAATAAAAACCGGTATTTATTGATTAAAAATAACTTCAGGAACACTGCCAAAATAGAAATCATAAAAAATCAGTATAAATTGGATAGAATGGATAGTAATTCAATCATTCAGTTTAAAGGTAGGGTTTCATGGCTGTTTCTGAATATGCGGGTCAAAAAGCACCACTTTCGTTACTTGAAAACATTCCCTTTCTGGTGAGTAATTACTACCACCTCAAACCCGATATCAACGATCCCGCACAACAAGTCAGTTTCGGCACATCGGGTCATCGCGGTTGCGCCAATAAACACACCTTTAACGACACCCATATCGCCGCCATCTGCCAGGCAATTGTCGAGTATCGCCATCTTAACAATATTATCGGCCCGCTGTTTATGGGTATGGATACCCACGCCCTGTCAGAGGCCGCGCACAGTACCGCAATCGAAGTGTTTGCCGCCAATAAGGTTAAGCTCGTTATTCAAGGCAATGGCCGCTATACGCCGACACCGGTGATCTCCAATGCCATTCTCAGTTATAACGCAGGACGTCAGGCCGGTCTGGCCGATGGCGTCATCATCACCCCATCACATAACCCTCCTGAAGATGGTGGTTTTAAATACAATCCGCCTAATGGCGGACCTGCCGATACCGATATCACCAATTGGATTCAAGCTCGCGCCAATACGATTATCAAAGATGGTTCGACAGCGGTTCAGCGCATCGATTTAGATGATGCTTTGGCATCGGAATTTGTCAATGCGCAGGACTTGATCAGCCCTTATGTCGATAATCTCGACAAGGTCATCAATATGCAGGCGATTAAAGATGCCAATCTCAAACTCGCGGTTGACCCGATGGGTGGCGCGGCTATTGATTTCTGGCAACCGATTGCCGACAAATACGGTTTGAATATCGATATCGTCAACCCGCGTGTTGATGCCACCTTTTCATTTATGAGTGTCGACAAAGACGGCAAAATCCGTATGGATTGTTCCTCTCCTTATGCGATGGCAGGATTGATTAAACTTAAAGACAAATACGATTTGGCTTTCGGTAACGATCCCGATGTCGACCGCCACGGCATTGTCACCCGATCGATGGGTTTGATGAATCCAAACCATTATCTGGCGGTGGCGATTGACTATCTGTTTACCCATAGAGAAAACTGGCCGACTCAGGCCGCTGTGGGGAAAACATTGGTTTCCAGCTCGATGATCGACCGTGTCGCCAAAGCCAATGGCCTTAACCTGTGTGAAGTACCGGTTGGTTTTAAATGGTTTGTCGATGGCCTACAGACCGGCGAATTCGGTTTTGGCGGCGAAGAATCTGCCGGCGCCTCTTTCTTGCGTTTGGATGGCAATCCTTGGAGTACCGATAAAGACGGGATTATTCTCAACCTGCTCGCCGCGGAAATCCTTGCTGTCACCGGTAAGGATCCGGGCGAACATTATCATGCCTTGACGCAAAAATATGGCTCACCGGTGTATACACGTATTGACGCGCCGGCAAACCGTGAACAAAAAGCGATTTTAAGTAACCTCAATGCCGACATGGTCAAAGCCGACACCTTAGCCGGAGAAGCGATTATCGACAAACTCACCCATGCGCCGGGCAATCATGCTGCCATCGGCGGGCTCAAAATCACCACCGAAAACGGCTGGTTCGCGGCTCGCCCATCCGGCACCGAGGACATCTATAAAATCTATGCCGAAAGCTTCTTGGGGGAAGAACATTTGACAAAAATCCTAGAAGAAGCACAGCAGATTGTCAGTGAAGCTTTGAACGGCTGATTTAATTCTCGTTACCAACAGGTAAATGCCGCCAATTCCCAGCGGCATTTTTTATGTCTGCCGCAGACCCCACTTTCAAAAAACCATCATCCAGTTGTCACAGCTGCGTCATATTCTCTATTGATAATCGATACTGAGTTATTAGCGTTATCATCATAGGTATAAGCAGCCATGTTAAATAAGACATTAGACATTGAATCGATTTTGGCGGCAAAGTTTCCCAAACTGAGTCAAAAGAAAAGCGGACAATTGACCATTAAGGTCATTAAGGCATTAAGCCATGAAGAAGAAATCAATGCCTTTATCGAACAGAACCGGCACCTACGCGGTTTTGCCTTTTTGGATGCGGTATTGCGCTATTTCAATTTCAGTTATAAAACCAGTGCCCAAGCGATTGAGCGCATTCCGTCACAAGGTCGAGTGGTGATTATCGCCAATCATCCTATCGGCTCTTTGGACGGTTTGGCGCTATTGAAAATGGTGCGCAGCGTTCGTGCCGATGTGCGCATCGTCGCCAATGACCTGCTTAACACCATTCAACCCTTACAATCCTTGTTTTTGGGTGTTGATAGCTTCAATAAGAACCGTTCACACAAAACCCTGTTCAAGAATATGCGTGAAGCACTGCAAAACGACGAAGCTTTGATTATCTTTCCAGCCGGTGAAGTCTCACGTATTGCCGCCAATGGCGTACGCGACGCTAAATGGCAAAACGGTTTTATTAAACTGGCGCAAAAGACCCGGTCACCGATTCTGCCAATCTATATTGATGCGCAGAATTCATCGCTGTTTTATGCCTTATCCGCACTCTATAAACCCTTAGGCACGATGATGCTGGTCAAAGAGATGTTCAATAAAAGCCATCAGCAAATCGAGTTCTATATAGGCAAACCGGTTCCCTACAAAGAATACTCTCAGTTTGACGACCTCAAAGCACTCAATAAACGCTTTAAAAAGCATTTATACCGTTTGCCGAAGGAGTCGAAATCGGCGAAAAAAGGCAAGCAAGAGCTGTTTCAATGTGAACAGACCATCGCTCACCCGGTTAACAGCAAAGCCCTGAAAAAGGAGCTGAAAAAATCTCAACTACTTGGCACAACCCAAGATCATAAAGCGATCTACCTTTTCGACAATCACGATGATTCGGTGGTGATGCAGGAAATCGGCCGCTTGCGCGAATTGACCTTTCGAACGGTTGAAGAAGGCACAGGTGAAGCCAGCGATGTCGATGCCTATGATAGCCGTTACCGCCACTTGGTATTGTGGGATGAAGAAGAGCTGGAAATCGTCGGCGCCTACCGTTTGGGGATCTGCGCCGACCTGACCGATAACGGTAACAATTTTGATGCGCTTTATACCAGCACCCTGTTTCACCTAAAAGAGGAAATGGCCGGTTATCTGCCTTATGCCATCGAGCTGGGGCGCAGCTTTGTCCAGCCTAAATACTGGGGCAAACGCAGCCTTGATTACCTTTGGTACGGCATTGGCGCCTATGTGGCACAAAACCCGCATATTCGCTATCTGTTCGGGCCGGTTTCATTGAGTGACGCCTATCCGCAAAACGCCAAAGAATTGATTATTGAGTTTTACCAGCGCCAATTCGGTTCCAAGCAGGATTTGGCAAAAGCATTACGTCCGGTGAAAATCAGTCAAACGAACCAAATGATTGGTGAAACGCTCTTTAGCGCTGACTACAGGCACAGCTATAAAAAACTCAATAGTTTACTTGAGTTAGACGGCGTTAAGGTGCCGCCACTATTTAAACAATATGCGGAAGTGTGTGACGACAAGGGCTGCCGTTTTATCGATTTCAGTATCGATCCTGATTTCGGCAACTGTATCGATGCTTTGATACTGGTCGATTTACAAAAACTGACCACCAAAAAACGCGCTCGTTATATCGACATCAATATCGAAAAAATCGCCACCAGCGCGGCTTAGCGATTAGCGATTAGCGACCAGTCTCAATTCCGGCCATGTCAGGCTTTGCCTTTCTTGCTATTGATCAAGCAATCAAGACAGAGGCGCTGGCGCGCATCGAAAATCTGACGCCCGGCCAGCTCGACGGCAATCAGGGTTCCCAAACCGGTTGAGGTGGCGATCAACAGCATAATCATAATTTGATATTTGACCGCTTCAATCGGATCGATTCCGGCAAGGATCTGTCCAGTCATCATCCCCGGCAAGGAGATGATTCCGGCGGCCACCAGCATATTGATCACCGGAATCATCGCTGCATGCAAACTCTGCTGTTTGACGAAATGCAGCGACTGTTTCGCCGTTCGACCTAGTGCAAGCTGTGCTTCAATCGCCTCTTTAAGCTGTTTGCTATTACGTGTCAAGGTATCCAGTCCCAGACCGATCGCGGTCATGCTATTACCTAACAACATGCCCAGCAATGGAATGAAATACTGCGCCTGATACCAAGGATCGGGTTGGATCACCAGAGTCAAGACACCTACCAGTAAGGTCAGACTGGTCATCGATAAAGCCATCAAACCGATCAGTAAGCTTCGCGATTTCTTAAAACGGTACTGTTGGCGTTTACTGACTTCATAGCCTGCGGCAATAAGCATAATCAAACCGACCAGCAAGACCCAGACAATCTGCTCGGAATAAAATACCCAACTTAACCAGACTCCCATAAACAAAAGCTGGGCAATCATGCGCAAAGTCGACCACCAAAGCTGCTTGACTTCGGAAAAGCCGTTCATCCACAGCAAGACACCGAGCATGAACACCAAAAACGATAGGCTGGCTAAATCAATATAACTGATGGATATCATGGTCTAGCCTCTGTTAAACATAATCGGCAAGTGAAATGATCGCATCGTCATCGGCCAAACGCCGACACTGCTGCTGGTCATGCGACACCCACAAGATGGCTCTGTCTTCCGAATCATCGGCTTGAATATAATCGATCAACAAAGCCTCGATTTGCGCGGTGGTGGTCGCATCCAAATTAGCGGTGATTTCATCGAGTAACAATACCTGCGGTTGGTATTGCAGGCCGCGCAATAACGCCAAGCGTTGCTTTTCACCGCTGGAACACTGTTCCGGATGGGCATCGAGCAGTTTTATCGATAACCCCACCGACTTTAATTCTTCCGCACTGGGTCTTTGTTGAAAATGCTCGGCAATACTATCGGCCCACCAGGCACTATGGGCGGCAAAATACATCACCTTTTGGCGCCACTGCGGAGCACCGGTTTGTTGCTGTTTCAGCTTGCTCGGTTTTAATAGGCTGATATCGGCCTGATGCACAATCAAATCCGACAACGCTTTGAGAATCAGAGACTTGCCGGATCCAGATGGGCCAACCAACATACTGATCTTGCCGACCGGCAAGCTGAAATCGAGCGGTCGTTGCATTTGACCCATCTGTAGATTTGCCACCGATAACAACGTTGTACGCAATGAATCCGCCAATGCCAATCTCCCAACTAATTTGTTTATGGTCTCGACTTATAAAGCCTGTAAATTGGCGTAAGCCAATACCAGCCACTTACTGCCGGCATGTTTAAAATTAACCTGAATGCGCGCATGGTCGCCACTGCCTTCGGTGGCCAGCACCGTGCCTTCACCAAATTTTTGATGAAATACCGGCTGCCCGGTATTAAAACCGGTTTCATTCAAATTCGCCGCCCCCCAGTCATCGGTCTGCGCATAACTATCGGCAAAACCGCTTGAAAAACCACTGGTGACGGAACCGGCCAGACGCACATGCTCAAGACAATCTTGCGGAATCTCTTTGATAAAGCGCGATGGCGCCGGAAAGAACTCTTTACCATGCAAACGGCGTCGACTCGCATAGGTGATCATCAAACGCTGTTCGGCACGGGTAATGCCGACATAGGCAAGGCGACGCTCTTCTTCGAGACGCAAAGCATCTTCATAAGACTGCTGGGACGGAAACAAGCCTTCTTCGACACCGATCATAAAGACCAATGGAAACTCCAGACCTTTAGCGGCGTGCATGGTCATCAATTGTACCGATGATTCCCATTCATCCGCTTGCTGTTCACCCGCTTCTAATGCCGCCTGGGCTAGAAATTCACTGAGTGGATTGTCATACTGCGGCTGTAATAACGTTTGCAAATTGGCATCATCGGTGTCGTCACTCAAAGACTCGGCAAAGGCTTGCGCCTCGGATTGCATATCCGGCGTCTGCTGCTGTTGCATCGATTTAAACTGGCTCGCGGCATTAATCAATTCATCAATGTTTTCCAGACGGCCTTGGCCTTGTTCCGATTTATCTTTTTCAAAGTGTGCCTGTAAGCCGGATTGCGAAACCACCTTGATGACCTGATCCTGCAAATCCATCTCTTCCGTCTGCTCGGCCATCGCATCAATCAAATCCAAAAACTGCTGCACCGCGGTTTTGGCTCTTGCGCTCAGTCTGTTATCGACCATCAATTGAGCCGCTTGCCAGAGTGAAATCTGCTGCTCTTTGGCGACCTGACGAATACTGTCGGCGGTTTTTTGGCCGATGCCTCGCGGCGGGTGGTTATAGGCCCGTTCAAAGGCGGCATCGTCATCACGGTTCAATAATAATCTCAAATAACCTAAAACATCCTTGATTTCGGCACGGTCATAGAAACGCAACCCGCCATAAACACGATACGGAATCTGTGCTTGCATCAATGCTTGTTCCAGAATTCGCGACTGCGCATTGGAGCGATAGAGAATCGCTATCTCATTCCGCGCGCCGCCGTTTTCACACCAATGCTCAATCTGGTTACAGACATAACGCGCTTCGTCCATTTCATTGAAAGCTTCATAGACCTTGATTGGCTCTCCAGCATCACCGGCACTCCAAAGTTCCTTGCCCATTCGTGAACTGTTATTGGCGATCAAGCCGTTTGCCGCTTTCAAAATCGTTTCGGTGGAACGATAGTTCTGCTCCAGACGTACCATTTTGACATTGGCGAAATCTTCACCGAACTGGCGGATATTCTCCACCTTGGCGCCACGCCAGCCGTAAATCGACTGATCGTCATCACCGACCACAAACAGCTTGCCGCTGCCACCGGCCAACACGCGCAACCAGGCATATTGCAGGCTATTGGTATCTTGAAACTCATCGACCAGAATATGTTTGAAACGCGCCTGATAATGCGCCAACACTATCGGATTTTTTAACCACAATTCATGAGCACGCAATAACAGCTCGGCAAAATCGACCAGACCGGAGCGCTGACACTGTTCTTCATAGGCCTTATAGACTTCGACCATTTTGGCGACAAACGGGTTGTGACCGATATCGATATGATGCGGACGGCGGCCTTCTTCTTTTTCACCATTAATAAAAGCTTGGATCTGTTTATGCGGCCACTGCGCCTCATCCATCTCCATCGCTTTTAAAAGACGCTTGATCACGCGCTTTTGATCATCCGAATCGAGAATTTGGAAATCCTGCGGCAGATTGACCTCTTTATAATGCTGACGCAGCACTCGGTAAGCGATACCGTGAAAAGTTCCCATGGTCAAACCATTTGCCTGAGCGCCGATAAGCTGCTCGATACGACCACGCATCTCATTGGCGGCCTTATTGGTAAAGGTTACCGCCAAAACATTATAAGGCGAATAACCCATTACCTGAGTCAACCAGGCAATGCGATGCACCAGCACACGGGTTTTACCACTGCCGGCGCCGGCAAGAATCAAGGCATGCGTATCCTCGGCGGTCACCGCATCGCGCTGTGCATCGTTAAGGTCGTTAATAATGTGTGAAATATCCATAATGAAAACTGTTTTTTTACTTCTGTCAGGCACTAAATTTATTAGCCATATCCTACGCTAAATCGTGGCAAAATTGGCGTAAATCTAGCTTTCAGAGCAGCCAATTTTGTCGTTTGAAAACCGTTAAAGTTGGTCGCTTAGAAAAAGATTGCTTTTTTACGACATTTAACGCATTATTTATTCAAAAATAGGCTTGATATTTAAATTGCGATAATGTAATAATTAGCCTATCAATGAGTTACAAAGACATTTTGATTCTAAAACGCAGGTCAAACGCCTGTCGTCACATCAAATAAAAAAATCCATATACCTCACTTGTCCATTTTCTCAGTAAAGTATTTAGACAATACTGGTATATGTGTATATATAATAAAAACAGTTAGGAGAAATCATGATTTCAACAAGTGATTCAAATTTTGAAGCTGAAGTTTTACAGTCGGACATTCCTGTGCTAGTGGATTTTTGGGCAGAATGGTGTGGACCTTGTAAAATGATTGCGCCAATTTTGGAAGACATCACCAGTGAATATGAAGGTCGTGTAAAAGTCGCAAAATTAAATATCGACGAAAACCCTTCTACACCTCCTAAGTATGGTGTTCGTGGTATCCCGACATTAATGTTGTTCAAAAACGGTGAAGTTGATGCCACTCAAGTTGGTGCGCTATCTAAGTCTCAGTTAACCGCATTCTTAGACGATAACCTATAATTTTTTGGGGCGCAGCCAAAAGCAGGCGCCCCGCAAAACACCCCGTCTTGAAACAATCATTCAGTTTTTAACAAAACCCAGTCTAACCATTGAATTTATTTTCTTTAATTCAAGCCTACATTTTAGTAAGTAACCTTTATGCATCTACTCGATTTAAAAAAACAATCTGCAGCCAAGCTTCTTGATTTAGCTTCCAGTATGGGGCTAGACAACCTTGCACGTCTGCGTAAACAAGACATTATCTTCGCTATTTTAAAAGCGCACTCTAAACAGGGTGAAGACATTTATGGCGAAGGTGTATTGGAAATCCTGCCTGACGGCTTCGGTTTCTTGCGTTCTTCCGACGGCTCCTATCTTGCCGGACCGGATGATCTTTATGTTTCACCTAGCCAGATCCGTCGTTTCGGTTTGCGCACCGGTGATACCATTCAAGGTAAAATCCGTCCGCCAAAAGAAGGCGAACGTTATTTCGCGTTATTGAAAGTTGAGAAGATCAACTTTGAAGACCCTGAAGTGGCGCGTAAAAAGATTGCTTTTGAGAACTTGACGCCTCTACATGCGCAAGATCGTTTGAAAATGGAACTGGGTAACGGCAGCACCGAAGATATTACTGCACGTATTATCGACATCGCCTCGCCATTCGGTAAAGGTCAACGTGGTTTGATCGTGGCGCCGCCAAAATCCGGTAAAACCGTGATTTTGCAGCAGATGGCACAGTCAATTGCGGAAAACTATCCGGAAGCGCACTTAATCGTATTGCTAATCGATGAGCGTCCGGAAGAAGTGACCGAAATGGAACGTACCGTTAAGGGTGAAGTGATTTCATCGACCTTCGACGAGCCGGCGGCACGTCACGTTCAGGTTGCTGAAATGGTGATCGAAAAAGCCAAACGCCTGACCGAGCACAAGAAAGATGTCATTATCCTGTTAGACTCGATTACCCGTCTGGCACGTGCTTACAATACGGTAACGCCTGCATCCGGTAAGATTCTATCAGGAGGTGTTGATGCCAACGCGCTGCACCGTCCTAAGCGTTTCTTCGGTGCTGCACGTAATATCGAAGAAGGTGGTTCCTTGACCATTATTGCGACCGCTCTGGTTGAAACCGGTTCCAAAATGGATGAGGTTATCTTCGAAGAATTCAAAGGTACCGGTAATATGGAACTGCACTTGTCGCGTAATATTGCCGAGAAGCGCACCTTCCCAGCGATTAACCTGACCAAGTCCGGTACTCGTAAGGAAGAGCTGTTAATGCCGCCTGATGAATTACAGAACGTTTGGATTTTACGTCGTTTCCTAGGCGCGATGAACGAAATCGAAGCGATTGAAACCCTGATTGACCAGATGAAAGTATCGAAAACCAATGATGCTTTGTTTGAAGCAATGAAACGCTAAATAAACCGTTTCGGTTTTTATTTAAAATAACAACGCATTAGCGAGACTCGTTAATTTGCAAAAAAGGCAAAAAGCTACTTGCAATTTGACGAGTTATTCATATAATGCACCTCTTTTAGAAAATTAATTTATTAATTGGACCGTCATCATGAAAGCAGATATTCATCCAGAGTACAAAGAAGTAGTTTTCCAGGATATTTCAACTGGTGAAACATTCCTAACTCGCTCTACAATTGAAAAGACTTCTGGCGACACAATCACTCTAGACGGTAAAGACTACCCACTAGTTCGTGTTGAAGTTTCTAGCGCTTCTCACCCATTCTTCACAGGTAAGCAAACTCTTGTGGATACAGAAGGGCGCGTTGAGAAATTCAAGCAGAAGTACGCTCGTCGTTAATCAGACCCCTGATTACTCAAAAAAAGCGCTACAGGTTCGGCCTCTAGCGCTTTTTTTATATCTAAAATCTTCACAATTTGGCTTGGCAATTGCTTAACTTAAACGTTAGTTAAGCATCCAGATTAATCAATCCGTGCCAAACAACCATAAACCCATTACAATCGAGACTATGAAACGACACGCTGTTAAGTTATTTATTTTACTGACGTTAGTCCTTAGCCAGCATGCAAAAGCGGCAACGGAGGATAGCTGTCGTGCCGACAAAATAGATCTGTGGGCCAAAGCCGAGTACGCCTTAAGCGGCGATACCATCGTCATCCAAAACAAACGTGTCCGTTTAATCGGTTTATATGCACCGCAAAAAGAGCGCAAACAGAAATTCCATACCCCGGGCGAACCGTTGGCGGATCAGGCACAACTGCATTTGAACAAGCTACTGGCGAATAATGATTTGCAGGTCGGCATACAATACGACACTACCAAGGTCGATAATCGTTACCGCCAACTGGTACATCTGTTTTTCAAAGACGGCACCAGTGTGCAGCAAAAAATGCTCGAAAGTGGCTTTGCCATCAACCGCACCCAATATAACAACCTAAAATATGCCGACTGTTATTACCAAGCCGAGAAAACCGCACGCCAAGGCGAATATCAATTATGGGATCTATTGGCGAAAAACCCCGAACGCCATTTTCCTCTTGCCGAAAGTGCTGATTTAACGAAGGATGACGAAGGTTATCGTATTATCCGCGGCAAAATCGTCAAGGTCGATAAAAGTGCCACCAACTATATCCTCAATATGGATACCACTGGCATCCGTGTGGCGAAAAAGCATTGGCAAAATTTCGACTACAAGCAACTGCAATCCCTACTTGGCCAAACCATTGAAGTCAGAGGTTATACCTATCTCTATAAAGGCTCGATGTATATGATGATCGAGCACCCTTATGCAATCGATGTCCTAAGCCCGATTGGCCAGTTTAAGCGCTGATTCTGCAAAATCTTTTTAACAACATTCATCTAGCTTGGCACTCGCTATGGCGTAAACTTGCTTTAGCCCTACTTTCCGCTAAAATAAGCGTCTGTTTTCCAGCGTTATCAAGGGCATCTTGCCCCTACAAAATAAACAAAAAGGGCCGAACCATGGCAGAACTACAAAACGATCGCTTTTTACGCGCTTTATTAAAACAACCTGTTGACCGCACACCGGTTTGGATGATGCGTCAAGCAGGGCGTTATCTGCCAGAATACCGTGCAACTCGCAAACAGGCCGGCTCTTTTATGGATCTATGCCGCAATAAGGAGCTGGCTTGCGAAGTGACCCTGCAGCCATTGGAGCGCTACCCACTGGATGCTGCGATTCTGTTCTCTGATATTTTGACTATTCCTGATGCGATGGGATTAGGTCTTCGTTTTGCCACAGGCGAAGGACCAATCTTCGATAACCCGGTTCGCAGCTTGGCCGATGCCAAAAAACTCTATGTACCGGATATGGCGTCAGATTTGGGTTATGTAATGGATGCCGTAAGCACTATCCGTACAAACCTGAACGGTCGCGTGCCGCTAATCGGTTTCTCGGGCAGCCCGTGGACTTTGGCGACCTATATGGTTGAAGGCGGATCAAGTAAGACCTATTCGATCATCAAAGCGATGATGTACGATGAGCCTGCCACCCTTCACCACATCCTTGATGTATTGGCCGATTCGGTCATCGCCTACCTGAACGCGCAAATCCAAGCCGGTGCGCAAGCGGTGCAGATTTTCGACACCTGGGGCGGCGTCTTGACACCTCGTGACTATAAAGAGTTCTCGCTGAACTATATGCACAAGATTGTCGATGGTCTGATTCGTGAATATGACGGTCGTAAGGTACCGGTAATATTGTTCACCAAAGGTGGAGGTCAATGGCTTGAAGCCATGGCCGAAACCGGCTGTGATGCTTTAGGTTTGGACTGGACCACAGACATTGATGTTGCCCGCGCTCGTGTTGGCGATAAGGTCGCATTGCAAGGTAATATGGATCCTAGCATTTTGTATGCATCGCCGGAACGCATCCGTCAAGAGGTGGCGACCATTCTGGAGAAATTCGGCAAGGGTTCAGGCCACGTATTCAACTTAGGTCACGGTATCCACCCGGAGGTCAATCCGGAACATGCCGGAGCCTTTATCCGTGCGGTCACCGAACTGAGTGGTAAATATCACCAGTAGTGGGATAATCGAGACAAATAAAAAAAGCCCGCTTTATGCGGGCTTTTTTGTTCAAACGATGACTTAACCTAATTTGATACTTTCGGCAAAATGCATTGATTGCACATACATTTCGGAAAGCATATTTGGCGTCAGGCCTTGCGGTAAATCAAAACCGGTTTGCCCCTGCTCCATTGCACGCACCGTTTTCAATGCCAAACCGAGTTCACCCTGTTCCGCCAACAAAGCCTTGCAAATCGATTCATCTAAATGCAATTTCTCAAGCAATGTCTTCATCTCTGTATCCATAACCGCATCCAGGCAGGAAAACAGTCCAACGGTGAAAAAACTCTCTTTGGCATGACGGGAAACTTTCTCGCCGTACAACTCACAGAACTTAGCATGCAATAAGGAGGTTTTCAACAACTCAAGCGGCTTGTCATCGACTCCGGCCAGAACCAACATACTCGCCCAGCTTTTCAAACGGTTGAGGCCAAAACGCAGAACCGCATCATGAATCGAATGGATATGCACATTCTCACTGCCAGTATCGGCAACAAACTTTAACAACTTCTGGCTTAATGCCACATCTCTACCGACAATATCGGAAAGTTTATGCATATCCACTTCAGGATCATAAACGTTCGATAGTAGCTCCAACACGGTTAACTTAGCAGTAGGTAAACGACGTCCGGCAATAATTTGCGGCTTAGCGAAGAAATAGCCTTGGAAATAATCGAAACCGAGTTTAGCGCAATATTCGAATTGCTCGCGGGTTTCGACTTTTTCGGCCAATAATTTAATGCCCTGAGCACGCAGACGCTTGCTGTGTTCAATTAGCTGCTTTGGACCAACCTCATGGATTTCCACCTTGATGATATCGGCAAAACGCTCTAACGGCAGCAGTTCCGGGTTGAAGACATAGTCGTCAAGCGCAATCAAAAAACCTTTTTGCTTAAGCTTTTCCAGCGATTCAATCAACACCGGAGTCACCTTAACGTCTTCAAGTACCTCAATGACCACCTTGTCTTTGGGAAAGAACGACTGGTTTTCACGCAGCAATAAACCTTCGGTAAAGTTAATAAAACCGCGGTGTCTGCCAACCAGATCCTTAATGCCAAACTCACCAAAAGCGTTCATCATCACTTCCGCTGAAGCGGTGTCGCCACCTAGGATCTGCGCACTATTGTTATGCGCATCGCCACGGAACAGCAACTCATAGCCGATGACATTCATTTTTCTGTTGAAAATAGGCTGACGGCCAAGATAGATATCAATGTATTGATTCATTTAAAACCTGGTTAGACAGTCACTTAGACTTTTTTGAATTCATCAGGCATATCGATATCCTGATCATCAAACAGGAATTTCTGCATCTCTTCCATTAAAAAGCTGCGTGCTTTCGGGTCTAGACTGGATAAACGATATTCGTTAATCAAAATCGTCTGCTGGGCTAACCACTGTTTCCACGCCTCTTTAGAGATCGAATCAAATACCTTTTGACCTAATTCACCTGGAAATGGCGGAAAATCCAGACCTTCCAGTTTTTCGCCCATTTTTACGCAATCAACTAATCTACTCATTCTATTACTCCATAAGCCCGGGGCTTTTCATCACTATAGTGCCTGTAAGGCACACCAATCATCCAAAACCTTACTGATTGGTGCCGGTAACGCATAGTCACCGGATGCCACCTGATGCGCGCTTAACCAGCGCTTATCTTTTGTTTCATCAGGTTTTTCCGTGCCAAAAGCATGCAAGGGTTCAGCCACTTTTTGCAATTCAGAGTCATATTGCTCTGTTGTCAGTGCCAAGTTTAGATACATTGGCCGTATCTGCAAATGATAGTGCGAAAAGCTATGTTTTAAGTTAGGCCATTCTACCAAACTCTCAAAGCCTAGTCCTCGGCTTTGTAAGAATTCCTGCAGTGCAAATTCACTTTCAAATTCCGGCAAACTCCAGAGACCGCCCCATATGCCATTTTGCGGCCTTTTTTCCAACAATAACTGCTGCTGCTCATTAACAAAAACCAACATGCAGGCCTGTTTGCTCGGCTTGCTTTTTTGTGGCTTTCTGTAAGGGTAATCGGAGACTTTATCAAGTTCATAAGCCTTGCAATGCTTGGCTACCGGACAAGCCTGACAATCGGGTTTGCTACGTTTACACAGTGTCGCCCCCAAATCCATAATCGCCTGGGTATAATCATCGAAACGCCGCTCCGGCGTCAACTTGTCGGCCAGCTGCCACATCGCCTGCTCGATTCGGCGCTCTCCAGGCCAACCGTCAATAGCAAAAAATCGCGACAATACACGCTTCACATTACCATCCAAAATGGCAAAACGCTGCCCGAGCGCAATCGATAAAATCGCCCCCGCGGTGGAACGTCCAATCCCCGGCAAGGCCACAATCTGTTCAAATTCCGTAGGGAATTCGCCTTGATATTGCTCGACAATCCATTGCGCGCTCTTATGCAAATTACGGCCCCGCGCGTAATAGCCAAGCCCGGCCCAATGTGCGAGAACTTCTTCCTGATCGGCCTGTGCCAAGTCCGCAATGGTCGGGAAACGCTGCATAAACTTCTGGTAATACGGAATCACCGTGACGACCTGAGTCTGTTGTAGCATGATTTCGGAAACCCAAACACGGTAAGGATTGATTGCCTTCTGCCAAGGTAAATCATGGCGACCGAATTGATCAAACCAGGCCAATAAGTTAGCCGAAAACTCATTCGCTTGAAATTCATCAACCGATTCAAAGGGTAATGCAACATGTGCAGGCGAATTTTGCTTTGCCATAATCAAAAATCTTGCTGGGAAAAGATTGCAACCAAAAAACAGTGGGCGAACACCCAGCCGTATTGATTTTTTTAAATTAGGCTATACTATACGCATTCAAAATTAACTCAAGTGATTCATAGATTTATTTCTGTCTTGCATAGAGCACAACAGATCTTATGAGTCGACAACCAGACAGTAAGCATAACTATGACCGATACCCATTCTGAACAGCCTGAAAACCAGAGCAATGGCGAAAAAATCCAACACCGTATTAAAAGTTTTGTACTGCGTCAGGGACGCCTTTCCGCCGCGCAGAAAAAAGCATTAGATACTCAATGGCCTAAATTCGGTTTAGAAGTCGGCGAACAAAAACTCGATTTGACCGAAGTGTTCGGTCGTCAGGCACCGACCATTGTCGAGATCGGTTTTGGCATGGGAACCAGTTTGGCGGCGATGGCTGAAGCCAATCCTGAACAGAACTATATCGGTATTGAGGTACATCGTCCGGGTGTAGGCGCTTTGCTAAAACTGGTCGAGGAAAAAGGTCTGACCAATATTCGCGTCTTTAACCATGATGCGATTGAAGTGTTGGAAAAATCGATTCCACAGGACGCCTTGGCCGGTGTTTATCTGTTTTTCCCTGATCCATGGCATAAAAAACGCCATCACAAACGACGAATAGTGCAGCCGCTGTTCGCGCAGACCATTGCCAAACACCTGCAGCTTGGTGGCCAGTTTCATATGGCAACCGACTGGGAAGATTATGCTCATCATATGATGGAGGTGATGAGTGCGGCTGAAAATTATCGCAATATCAGCGGCAAAGGTGAATTTACGCCGCGTCCTGATTATCGCCCGCTAACCAAATTCGAACAGCGAGGACACCGCTTGGGTCATGGTGTTTGGGATTTGATTTTCGAACGAGTATAAACCCCGTTTAACACATCCTCAAGACTGACCGGACTGCGCCAGATTGATAGACCATTTTGGCGCTGCCACCGGCCCGGCAAACAAGAGTTTGATTTGCGACCCTTGCAGTAAAGCGGTTAGCAGATTGCTGGCCTGCAGCGTCAATAACAACTGCCCTTCAATCTGCTCTTCAAACAGATTCCAACTGAAATAACCGTTACCCTGAAAACGTTCGCTTTGCGCACTAAAACGTTTCGGCGCATAGATGCCCTGCTGCCAACTTCCCTGAATATCAATCCGACTGAATTCTGTATATGCCTGTTTGGCCAAATTGGCAGTATGCAAAACGATTTCACCACCGAGCAAACCGTTCACATCCATGCCATAGACTTTGGCCTGAGTTAAGCGGTTATTCCAAAGACCATTCAGATTTTGCTGCCATTGCGCCGGTTTAATACCTTGGGTGCGCCAGTAAAAACGGCTATCGAGCACACCGTCCAAGGATTTATTGCTCGGCAAAAAAGCGCCTAGCGATAACTTTTCTGCACCACCCTGCCAACTAAGTTGTTGTGTTTTACCATTAAAGGCAAACTGCGATGTCAACTTACCTTGCGCAAATTCAATATCTAATGGTGCAATTTCAAGCCGCTTGTCTTTAACATGAATCTCGGCATTGATTTGCTTGATGCCGACATTCGCGACGCGAACATCAGCCAGTTGCAACTTTCCCAGCAGCTTATCCCCTCTATCGGGCTTGTCCAACTGCTGCTTCAGCGCTTGGGAAATCAGCGCCAATAAGGCCTGATCGATATGATTGAACTGTGCTCCCTGCTCAGTTTTTGCCGGATGCTGCGCCAAAGCATTGCTATCCAGAGCGCTAATCTGTAAATCAAATGTGCTTTGGCCAGTCGCTTGTAAAGCCCAGCTGATCTTGCCGCTGAGTTTGGCATCTGCCTTATCTTGTTGCTTTAATTGCAGATCGATTTTATCCAATTTCAACCATTGACCGTCCCAAGACCAGGAAAATTTGCCAGCGGTATTTTTTAAAGCCTGCGGTGCAACCCCTTCCGGCATAGGCAGACCTAAACTGTCCAACCAGCGAGGAATATCGATTGATTCGGCGCTGAATTCACCCTTATAGGAAGGGTTGGCGCCATATTCGCCCTGAAAACTGGTTTCGACTTCGGCATTGAGCCCCTTGAGCTGTGCTTTATGGACATAAAGCTGCTGGTGCCTAAAATCGACCATCAGGTTTTTACCGCTGGTCGCCAAACGGATATCCGGACGATTATCTTCTCTTGGCAGCTGCAAACGGAACACCCCGTTCCAATCACTTAGATACAGTTGGCTATAATCATCGGATAATGCCAGCTTGGCATTGACCTCGAATTCAAAAGTACGCGGTGACTCACTGTGTTCGTAAATAAAATGGCTGTTAATGCGAAACGGCTCATGCGGCAAGACATCAAACGCCAATAAATCGACCTGCTTCAGGCTGATTTCAAAATCATCGACCTGATTGATAAAACGAACCTGCGCATCCTGAACACTAAAATTTTCCAGTACCCATTTTTCATTGCTCGCGCTCACCGGTGCCGTTGCCTTCTGCGCTGGTGCATTGGCCACCTCAACCAGCATATTTGCTTGCTGGCCTGTGATCATCGCCGGTTGCAGCCGGGCAAGACCAACACGCTTATCCAAGCTGGCGAATAACGGCATATCCTGCCAGTTATTATCGTTTTCTCTTTTGATAAAGGTGATTGACGGCTCTATCAACTCAAGGCTTTTAATATTTAAGTTCTGCTCTAAAAACAGATCCGGTAAAGACAGCTCTAACTGTGCTTCTTTGATGGTTAACAGGTTGGGTTGTTCGAAACCCTGAGGGTTTTTTAACGTCATTTGCCCAATGGAAAGCATAAAGGGCAGCACCGATACCTCAATATCTCCGTCGATAACGAATTCTCGCTGAGTAAGCTCAGCGATCTCTTTTTCAATCTGCGGTTTATATTGATTAAAGTCCATCAGCTTAACCGCTCCGGCAAAGGCTAGGAACAACAATATCGGAATGGTAATCAACAAGGTCAACAGGCGGCGGGTCCATTTAAAGCGGCGCTTAGGACAAGCCACCGTTTGGCATTGCGCCTGACTCGCATCGACTTGAGATGCGTTTTTGTTCTCTGTTCGGGTTTCACTGTGTTTTGTAGCCATACAAGCAATCCGTTCCTGCTCATGTTAATTCTGCTGATTGTCTTATAATCATAAAGGATTTCATGATAAGACAAACTCTATTGTCAGATTATCGGTGATTTAGCGCCTTGAATCAGCGCAGGAAGCTTGAGATAGTCTGGCAGACTAGTGAAAGCGGCGTCAACTCAAGAAGCCGGTAAAAAGGCTTCAACTACATTATTAAGGTAGTTGCGGCCACGCTCCGTCAGCTTCAACCAGTGATTATCAATTGCAATCAACTGCTGCGCTTGTAAGCTTGTCAAAGTCGTTTCAATCAAACTTAGACTGAGTCCGGTACGCTGTTCAAATAAGGCCAAATCAAAACCGTCCTGCAGTCTTAATGCATTGAGCATAAATTCGAAACTGACGTCAGCGCCCTGCAGCCAAGTGGTTCGTCCAGGCTCGGCTGTCTGCATCTCGGCAATGTAACCACCCGGTGATGCCGGCATCTGCGTACGGAAAATGCGACCTTCAGGTGCCATGGTGATCTTGCCGTGAGCGCCAGCGCCAAGACCGATATAGTCACCGAATTGCCAGTAGTTGAGATTATGGCGCGACTCTTTATTAGCCTGTGCATAAGCCGAGACTTCATAATGATGATAACCGGATTTGGCCAATAGCTCCTGACAAGCCAACTGCATATCCCAAGCCAAATCATCATCAGGCAGTTGCGGCGGGTGACGATAGAACGGCGTATTCGGTTCCAGCGTCAATTGATAATGCGACAAATGCGGCGGGGCGAACTCCAACGCTTGCTCCACATCCTCGAGCGCCTGTTGCAGACTCTGCTGCGGCAAAGCAAACATCAGGTCGAGGTTGAAATTGCCAAAGCCGGCATTTTTTGCGGCGGCAATCGCTCTTTTGGCTTCTTCGCTGCTGTGAATGCGACCCAGCGCCTTTAATTTATCATTGGCAAAACTCTGGATTCCCATCGACAAACGGTTGATACCGGCATCGAAAAACCCGGCGAATTTTTCATAATCCACCGTGCCCGGGTTGGCCTCCAAGGTGATCTCAATATCCGGTGAAAAACCCAACAGGGCTCGCGCTTGTGACATAAAACGCTGTAAGCCGGCTTGTGAAATCAAACTCGGAGTACCACCACCGAAAAAAATCGATTTGATCGGACGCCCCCAAATCTGCGGCAGCATCAATTCCAACTGCTTCAACATCGCATCGATATAGGCCGCTTCGTCAATCTCAGCCTTAAGGGTATGTGAATTAAAATCACAATATGGGCATTTTTGAATACACCAAGGGTAATGCACATAAAGGCTGAGAGGTAAGGGTTGATTAAATTTCACAATATATAACCATCTGTTTTGTATTGATTTAATTTTTTAGGGTAAGTATTATGACTAAGAAGCTCTATGACAGAGAGGAGGAATCCTGTGAAAGCTTTTCGTTTGGTCCTACTTAATCTTGTTGGCTTCGGCCTGCTGTTTAACCCTGCAGTCAGCTATGCGCAAAACGACTCCAAAGCCGTTAATGCCAGAGCAATTCTGCTTAACCCGGTCATCGGCAAGATTCACCCAGACCAACCTAAAACGGTTAATTTCCGGGTATTAACCGGGCCGGCAAAAAACTGTATTCTATCGGCAAAAGCCCATTTGGATCCGCATCGTCTGCGCCATATCTACCAACTCAGCAACAATATTTGCCAAATCGATGGACAAAACATCTTGCTCGGTGGTGTCGTCAGAGGTCAGCATAATATTGTCGGCACCATGGCAAACAGCGGTATGGGACGCCGTTATTTAATCTCCAATAAGGGCGTTGAAGTCACTCTTTCGGTAAAGTAAGTCAAGCTCCACGGCGCAACTGCATGACTAGCGCGTTCAAAGCCTGAGCGCGGTGACTGACACGGTTTTTCTGCTCTTTATCGAGTTCTGCGGCGGTTTTATTGAACTCTTCGAGCCAAAAAATCGGATCATAACCAAAGCCGCCATCACCGCGTTTTTCACGCAGGATTTCACCATACCAACGCCCTAAACCGATTACCGGTGTCGGATCGTCGGCATGCTCGACATAGACCATGGCACAGTAATAGCTCGCTTGACGTTGATGATCATCAACCTGAGTCAATTCATCCAATAGCTTTTGCAGATTGGTTTCATCATCCGCATCCGCGCCATGAATATCCTGTGAATAACGTGCCGAATAGATGCCAGGCATACCACGCAGCGCCGACACTTCGATACCGGAATCATCGGCAATCGCCGGCAAGCCGGTTTTCCGTGCGGCAAAACGCGCCTTTTGAATGGCGTTTTCAATAAAACTTAAGCCGGTCTCTTCCGCTTCATCCTGAAAAAACTCGGCTTGCGCTTTTACCTGCCAACCATGCGGCTGCAGAATATCGGCCATTTCACGAATTTTACCGGCATTGCCGGTAGCTAACACCACAGTCTGCATAACAAACAATCCTTTATCTATGAGCTTATGCCATCACCGCTTTTTGCGCCGCGACCAGCTCTTCAATACCTTTTTTACCAAGTGCCAACATCGCATTAAGCTCTTCCATACTATAAGGTTCGGCTTCGGCAGTTCCCTGCACCTCGATAAAACGGCCGTCTTCGGTCATTACCAGATTCATGTCGGTTTCCGCAGTTGAATCTTCTGCATAGTCCAAATCCAACACCGGCATTCCCTGATAAACACCGACCGAAATAGAAGCGACATTCTGAATAATTGGCGATTCAGCCAAAAGCCCTTGCCCGATTAACTTTTCAATAGCAATCTGCAAAGCCACAAAACCACCGGTAATCGATGCGGTACGTGTGCCGCCATCGGCCTGAATCACATCGCAATCGACAAAAATGGTACGCTCACCCAGTTTTTTCAGATTTACCGCAGCGCGCAATGACCGACCAATCAGACGCTGAATCTCTTGGGTTCTGCCGCTCTGTTTTCCGGCAGAAGCTTCACGGCGCATACGCGAACCGGTCGAACGCGGCAACATGCCGTATTCAGCGGTTACCCATCCTTGTTGTTTACCGCGCAGAAAAGGCGGCACCGTCTCTTCCACGGTCGCATTACAAATAACCTTGGTATTACCAAATGAAATCAAAACCGACCCTTCGGCATGCATGGTAAAGTCCTGGGTAATCGACACTTCTCTTAATTGATCCGCTTGACGTTCACTGGGACGAATAACCGTTGTCTTGTCATTCATAATGGATTCCTTTTGAAAACTGATAAAATTAGCGGCATTATAAACGATATGCCTTAAAGATTAAGGCTGTCTGAATATCAATAACTTATGGCTGGCCAAACTGATGAGGAGATCGTCATGACGATTAGCGAACCTTCACCGCATCTCTACAATGTTCACAGTATGACGGCATTCGCCCGCTTCCAATCGAACGCAGACTTTGGCCGTTTCAGCTGGGAGATTCGTTCCGTCAACCAGCGCTACCTGGAAGTGAACTGTAAGTTACCGGATAATTTCCGTCATCTGGAACCCTTGATCCGCGAACAGATTAAAGCGCATATCAACCGAGGTAAACTGGATATCAGCCTCAGTTTCGAAGTTCAGCAAAACAACGACAGCCTGACGGTGAATCCCGATGTGCTTGACCCGTTAGGTCAAGCCATCGAGAGGGTGCAACAACTCCTGCCCAACGCCAATCAACTCAATCCGCTGGAAATCTTACGCTGGCCCGGCTTATTAATCAGCCAGGAACAGCATCCGCAACAGGAGGCTATTGAGCAGAAGCTGCTCGAAGGTCTGGATAAAACCATTAATGTATTATTGCGTAACCGTGCACGAGAAGGCCAAGCACTGGCTCATATTATTGAAGACCGCTGTCAACAGATCGCCCAGCAACTCAATTTATTGGAACCTCAGCTGGAAGAATTTGTCACTCTACACAGCGACAAGCTGCGCCAGAAAATCGCCGAATTGACCGATACGATTGATGAAAATCGTTTTCACCAGGAAGTCGCCATTCTTGCCCAAAAGGCCGATATCACCGAAGAGATCGACCGACTTAGAACCCATATCAAAGAAGTGCTGCATATTTTGCAAAGACTACCGGTTGGCGGCGAACCCCGTAAACCGATTGGTCGCCGACTCGATTTCTTAATGCAAGAACTTAACCGCGAGGCGAATACATTAGGCTCTAAAGCGACCCATATTGAAATCTCACAAACCAGCGTTGAACTGAAAGTCTTGATCGAACAGATGCGTGAGCAGATCCAGAACATCGAGTAAAGCTTCACAGCAAGCTGAACAAGGTCGTTTTTTTGCAAAAAAACCGCAAAGTTGATGCAAATCAAGCCAAAAGCGTGAAATCCGTTGAAATTTTTACTCAATCTGAGTATAGTTCGAATTATTGAAAAAACTATCATTTTAGCTGAGGCAAAAATTATGAGTAACCTAACAAAAATGTTGCTAACTATCGTAGTAACAGTTGTAGTTCCTTTATTGGTTCTTCTAGGCATCTGGTCTGGTGTTTTACCAGAATCACTTCAGGTTGCCATCGGTATCGCAGGTGTTATCCTTGCAATCACTTTCATCGTTGGTGGAAACTTAATGTTGATGTGGGGTGACATCAAGTCAGGTCGTTACTCCAAGAAGTAATTGTCTCCAGGACTGTCCCCATTTAGAAAAACCCAGCTTATGCTGGGTTTTTTGTTTTTTGTCGATAATAAAACCGTTACGTCACCATGAAAGCAATCTGAAACATTGCAATAGGCACGGTGTCACCGCTCATTAATTCAAGCTATAATACGTAACAAAATGTTTTTATAAACAGTTTTCATCCACCGAATTTGTAATTTTGGCTTTGACCACATAGGCAGTGATAAATGAGCGAACTTGAGAAAGACGCAAAACCAACAGAGCAATCCGCCGAAGCACCGCTTCCGTCAGAAAAGAAATCTCGTCAAACGTCCTCAACGATGCGCTTTATTAAATGGTTTATGGCCATCAATTTTTTAATTGGTGCTCTACTGATTCCGTTAGCTGCCGCGACCTATTACTACTTGACCATCTACCCGACCCTGCCGGATGCGACCGAACTTAAGGATGTCAGCTACCAGGTTCCGCTGAAAATCGTCACAGCTGATGGCCAACTGATCAGTGAAATCGGCACCAAGAAACGTATGCCGATCACTTATGCGGAAATTCCAGAGCGCATGACTCAAGCAATTATCTCTTCAGAGGATGAGAGTTTTTTTGAACATGGCGGGGTCGACTACAAAGGTCTGGCACGTGCGGTTTATGAATTGGTAACGACCGGTGAAAAAAAGTCCGGTGGTTCGACAATCACCATGCAGGTGGCGCGAAACTTCTTCTTAACACGTGAGAAATCTTATTTACGTAAACTCAATGAAATCATCTTGTCTTACAAGATTGAAAATGAGCTGAGTAAAGAAGAGATTCTTGCCCTCTATCTCAACAAAATTTTCTTAGGCTACCGTTCTTACGGTGTCGCGGCTGCGGCGCAAACCTATTATGGCCGTCCCTTGGCGGAATTAACGCTTGACGAATACGCGATGATTGCCGGCCTGCCGAAAGCGCCATCGGCTTACAACCCTATCGCCAACCCGGAAAGAGCCAAACTGCGTCGTAACTATGTATTGCGTCGTATGCATGAGCTTAACTTTATCAGCGAAGAAGAAATGCTTGCCGCCCAAGCGATTGAAGTCCATGCCGAAAAACATGCCTCTTATATCGATATCGAGGCAGGTTATGTCGCTGAAATGGCGCGTAGTTTTGCCATGGAGAACTTCGGTGAAGAAGCCTTACAAAACGGTCTGACCATTGTTACCACGATTGACAGTCGATTACAGGCGCAAGCCAATCAGGCGATTCGTCACGGTCTGCAACGTTATGAACGTCGTCATGGTTTCCGCGGACCAATCCAACAACTGGATTTGAATCAGTTCACCGATGATGAAGAGCTGTTTGATGCCTTAAAAGACTTTAGGAACTACGGAGATCTAAAAGTTGCCGTGGTCACCGATATTGCCAAACAATATGCCGAAATCACCATTGAAGACGGCGAACGCAATCAATTGACGTTTGATACCATGAGCTGGGCTGCGCCTTATATCACCGTTAACAGTACCGGTAAAGCGCCTAAAACCGTGAGTGACGTTTTACAAACCGGTGATGTGGTCTATGTGCAAAAACTGGATGACAAATGGCATCTGGCACAAGACCCGGCTGTGGAATCGGCACTGGTCTCACTGGATTCCCATAATGGTCGTATTAAGGCTTTAGTCGGTGGTTATGACTACTTTAAGAGTAAGTTTAACCGCGTTACCCAGGCTCGCCGTCAGGTTGGTTCGAATATCAAGCCGTTCCTTTATTCGACCGCTCTAGATAACGGCATGACCGCTGCCAATACCATCAATGATGCGCCAGTGGTTTTCCATGACCGCAACCTTGAGGATATTTGGCGTCCGGAAAACTATTCCGGTCGATTCTACGGCCCGACGCGCCTGCGCAAAGCTTTGGCTTTCTCTCGCAACCTGGTTTCAATCCGTCTGTTACAGCATCTTGGCATCAGCACCTTTGCCGATTACCTACAGCGTTTCGGTTTCCCGCAGGATGAAATCAACCTGCACCGCGACCTGTCATTGGCATTGGGTAGCGTACAATTCACCCCTCTCGAAGTCGCTCGTGGTTATGCCACCTTCTCCAATACAGGCTATCTGATCGAGCCTTATCTGATTGAAGAGGTCAGAGACTTTAATGGTGACTTGCTGTTTAAGGCTGAACCCAAACGTGCCTGTTTACATAACCAATGTATTGAAGGCGACAACCTGAATGCACCAAGAGTGATTGAAGAACGTAACGCCTATATCATGACCAGCATTATGCAGGATGTGATTCGCATTGGTTCCGGTAGAAAGGCGCGCGCTTTACAACGTGAAGATATTGCCGGTAAAACCGGTACCACTAACGAGCAAAAAGACGCCTGGTTCTCCGGCTTCAATGGCAATATTGTTACCACTGTATGGACCGGTTTCGACACCCCATCGACCCTGGGTAGAAGTGAAGTCGGTGGGCGCGCATCCTTGCCTATCTGGATGGAGTATATGGAATTGGCATTAAAAGCTTACCCGAATATTCCGTTTATGCAGCCGGAAGGGCTGGTGAATATTCAGATTGATAAGGATACAGGTCAAGCGGTACCGGTTGGTACACCGGGAGCCGTTGAAGAGATCTTTAGAGAAGAAAACGCACCGGAAATTCCAAGCGTCAGTCAGAAAAAAATCGAAGAAATTACCGAAGACCTATTTGAATAGATAACAAACAAGGAGCCGCTATGGATTGGCAAGCATTTTCTGAATACCTCAGCAATCAACTCAACCAACCAATCCATATCGAAACGGCTCATTCGGTTGCCGGCGGAGATATCCATCAAGCCTACCAACTGCATTGTCACGACAAAAATCTGTTCTTAAAGCTCAATCAAGCTCACCTGCTACCTCTGTTTGCCTGTGAAGCACATGGCTTAGCGGCGATTCAACGCAGCTTAACCATGCGCTGCCCTAAAGTGCTCGGTTATGGCGAATACAACAACCAAGCCTGGCTGTTAATGGAGCACCTGGAGTTGACTCATCAGGGCGATGACTTCGAGCGCGGTCGCTCCTTGGCACATATGCATCATACGGTGAATCGGGATGCTCAACCCTTTGGCTGGTTTGAAGACAACTATATCGGTCATAGCGCACAAAACAACGCATGGCATAGTGACTGGACTGATTTTTACGGCTCGCAACGACTCAAACCTCAACTCGAATTGGCACAACTGCGTGGTGCCGGTAAAGAGCTTTTTGACTTAGGTCACCAGTTGATTGCACACCTCGACTATTGGTTTAGCGATTATCAGCCCGAAGCTTCGCTTCTCCATGGTGACCTGTGGGGTGGCAATAGCGCTTTTATCAAAGACAAAAATGGGAATGAACCGGTTATTTTTGATCCCGCTTGTTACTATGGCGACCGCGAAACGGACTTGGCCATGACCGAACTGTTTGGCGGCTTCAGCCGCGATTTTTATGACGGTTATCAAAGCGTTTTTCCAATTGATGCTGGCTATCAACAACGAAAATCGCTCTATAACCTTTACCATATTCTCAATCACTTCAACCTGTTTGGCGGTCACTACGAGCATCAGGCACTCAACAGCATCAAGCAACTATTGGCGCAATGCAGCACTTGATGGCGTTGTTTCGGCGGCAAACTTTGATGGCGCCTGGAAAACACGTATAATGGCGCCAATTTAATAATTTTATTGAAATATCCGCCAATTTAATTGGCGAATCGAACAGGAATTTTGCTATGAAACTGATTCTATTAGGCGCGCCAGGTGCCGGTAAAGGGACTCAAGCCCAGTTTTTAACCAAACACTACAATATCCCGCAAATCTCTACCGGTGATATGCTGCGTGCGGCGATCAAAGCCGGGACAGAACTAGGTAAGCAGGCTAAGGCGGCGATTGATGCCGGCCAATTGGTTACCGATGAAATCATTATCGGCATGGTCAAAGAGCGCATTGCTCAAGAAGACTGCGCAAACGGTTTTCTACTAGACGGTTTTCCGCGTACCGTTCCTCAAGCCGACGCGGTGACTGAAGCCGGGATTGAAATCGATGCGGTGATCGAAATCGATGTGGCTGACGATGTTATCGTTGAGCGTATGTCAGGACGTCGTTGTCACGTCGCATCCGGTCGTACTTACCACGTGGTTTATAACCCGCCTAAAGAAGAAGGTAAGGATGATGAAACCGGCGAAGATTTGATTCTACGTGATGACGATAAGCCGGAAGTGGTTAAAGACCGTCTGGATGTTTATCACAAACAAACAGCACCGCTTATCGATTACTACACTGATGTTGCCGCGAAAAACGACAAGGTGAAATACATCAAGGTTGACGGAACCCTACCAATCGACCAGGTTGAAAAAGCGATTGTTGAAGGCTTGGCTTAAGCCAGATAGCGGCTGAATACAGCCAATAAAAAACCCTTACTTACTGCCCGAACAGGTAGCTGAATTAAGGGTTTTTTATTGCTTAAAATATTACGGGCAAGTATCAGCCTTTAGCACTCAAGAATTTCTCTTCCATAACCTCTGCCAGCACCGGTCTACTGAATCCATAACCCTGATACTCATCACAACTGTTCTGCTGCAAGAACTCTAACTGAGCATCGGTTTCCACCCCTTCGGCAATCGTTGAATAGCCAAGACTTTCTGCCATCTGAATAATCGCCGACACAATCGCTCTGTCATCGTCATTGGTAGCAATATCTCGCACAAACGACTGGTCGATTTTCAGTTTATGGATATTGAACTGTTTGAGATAACTCAATGAAGAATAGCCGGTACCGAAATCATCAATCGCCAATCGAATGCCTTTAGCATGCAGCTTATTCAAGGCTGTAATCGCCCGTGTCGGGTTTTCCATCATCATCGATTCGGTCAACTCCAACTCTAGATACTCCGGTGGAATCTCATACTTTTTCAACAAAGCTTCAATTGATTTATCCAACCCTTCATTCTTAAACTGTAACGCTGATAGGTTAACCGCCATAACAACTGGCTGAAACCCTTTATCGAGCCAGCTGCGCAACTGTTTAAGCGCGGTCTCCAAGACCCACTCACCAAGCGGCAGAATCAAGCCATTGCTTTCCGCTTGAGGAATAAAATCCAGTGGCGGAATAATTCCCATTTCGGGGTGCTTCCAGCGAATTAATGCCTCCACCCCTTTCAAACGTTTAGTTTGTATATCAACTTGCGGCTGATATTCGAGATAAAACTGTTTCTGAGTCAAAGCTTCATGCATTGCCGAATCAATTTTAAGGATACGGCTGACATTAAGCTGCATCTCATTATCAAAGAATAGATAGGTGTCGATGCCAATCTGTTTGGCTCTTGCCAAGGCGGTGTCCGAACTCTGAAATAACAGCGAAAAGTCATTGCCATTTTCCGGATACATGGCAATCCCCATCGATGCGGTCATTAACACCTGTTCGGATTTGACCACAAAGTTATGTTTGAGCACTTCCTTTACTTTATTCACCAGTTGAATAATTTGCTGAGTATTGGTTGACGGCATTAAGATGGCAAACTCATCACCCCCCAATCTGGCAAGTGTATCTTTTGCCGAAATGGTCGATTTCAAACGTCTGGCAAACTCAACCAACACCTCATCACCGGCAGAGTGCCCTAGAGAATCATTCAGGTTTTTAAAACGGTCCAAACCAATTAACAGTAAACCGACCTGAAGTTTGAGTTGTCTGGCATTATCTAAAACATAATTGGCACGTTCCACCAGCAGTTGCCGGTTTGGCAATTCCGTCAAAATATCGTAATGCATCAATTTTTCTATGCGCGTTTGCGAAGCAAGTTTTTCTGTCAAATCGACAATAGATGCCAAGACATAGTTCTCTTCACTGCCTTTGATTGGTGTCAAACTGACTTCGACGCGGAATTCCTCACCGTTTTGACGTTTGGCAAACAACATTCGGTTTGCCGCCATCTCACGCTGCTGCATATTTTGCATATAGCCATCAACTAAAGACGAATGCTGCTCATGCATCGAATTAGGCACCAAAATTTCAATCGGCTGTGTAAGCAGTTCTTCATCCTTATAACCAAACAGAAGATTGGCTTTCTTGTTGGCCAGAACGATGCAGCCTTGTTTGTCTACCATTATCATTGCATTTGGCGAAGCTTGCAAAGCGGATCGAAACCGTTCATGCTCGATACGGCGATGAGTCACATCGGTGTGGGTACCAATAACCTCAACAATGTTACCGAATTTATCGCGTCCTTCTTTGCCTCGCGAATAAATCCAACGATAATCGCCATTTTTATGTTTGAAGCGCACCTCGACTTCAAACAACTCATTTTTTCCAAGTGTTTGCTTGTGAGATTGTATGGCCTCTTCAAATATGGCCTTATCATCAGGATGAAGCAGGCTTTGCAATGCAGAGAAGCTGTTTGCCAGCTCATGATCGTTATAACCGAGCTGGCGCTTGAGAATCGGTGACAAATAGACATAATCGCCACCCAAAGGCCAACGCCAAAGCCCGGTATCCGTTGAAGTTACCGCCAAATCCAGCGTTTCTTGCGATTCCTTAAGTCGATTAAAGGGGATATCGATGGCTTCGACAACTATCGCTCTATAGATCATAAAATAAGCGACTACCTTATAGAGGTGCCCCATAATGTTATAAACGCCGGTCATGGTCGAATACCAGGTGAAATAAAGCTCACTCATCGCTGTAACCAGCACCGCACCGATTAACAGCGGAACATGAAGGCTGCGAGGTCGGTTTAATTGTGTTAGCAATATTAAAGCGGTGAGCACATTCATACCGATAATGACATATTCGAGATTTTTCTTAAGATCCGTTAAGCCCTGTCCCTCAACAAACCAAACCGGCATTAAATCAATTCGGTAAATGACCAGCCATAAAAATACCAAGGTAAAGGTTAATGAAGCGATAAAAATTGCGGTTCGATTTAAATGCAACTCAATTTTACTGACCAGATAGATCGCCAATAACAACAGACCAAAAGCACTGATAAAACGTGCCGCCATCCAGAAATTCAAATGTTTTTGTACGTCGTTATGACTGAGAAAATCCGGCATGCCACCATAGGAAACGGCATGGAAATAATCGAAAATGCCGACATTAAAAAAGATTAATGAAAGCAACAACAAGCTGCTTGGCAGTTTATGGTTCGCCACATTCCAGCCAACAATAAAAACCATCAATGAGATAAATACCGAGACCATTTCCATAGCCAAATGTAGCGATAGATACGACGCCACATAGGTGTATTGCTCAGTTATATCAATAACACCTAAAATCAATTGAATTGAGGCTAAGACAGCAATAATCATTGCTACGCCCCAGAAGCTCGTCTGGTAGGCAGGATGCAAAGTTAAAAACGTTTTCGGCTGGAGAGCCAATTCCGTGTTGGGCATTTTTAATAATCCAATTTTCAAGTCCGTCACTGTCTGCTTAATTGATTTTGCACCGAATCATCATAAGGTCTTTACCATTCGATTGGCCGCAGTGTTACTTGAAGCTAGAAAGGGAGACAGATTTTAGGCAAATATCTCTATGTTATCAGTTATATCACAAATCACAGCAACCGGCATCGAGGGCAAGCATATAATCTCGTTACAGTACTCTATCACGCGACCTTGCGACTCAGACCTAAACTAATCAACCGTTTGATATCTATCATCTTTTTGAGCAATTATTGCCTAGCATTTGTCATTTACCCAAAAAAAAATGTTTTAATAAGACTATGCATACCATCTATAGAGCAGAACTGCAAAATGCAAACAAATGGGGAAACAAAACTTCTCAATCGACGTGCCTTCTGCTCTATCTAAGGTATTTGGCCAATTACTTACAGCCACTTGTTGATGAGAGATTATGCACAAAAGTGATGGCGGGCAGAGAGGGTTAACTCTTCATTCTGATAAAGCCTATAGCTATTAAACAATTACCGGTAATTTGACCGATGCTAGAGGCCAGAACGCCAATTTCAGGCATCATCGAGGAAGTATGTTGGAAAGCAGTTTTTTGGAATTCAGCGCCTTATTAGGCATTTCAGCAGTAATGGGGCTGTTAGCGTTACAATTGCGCCAACCCTTGATTGTTGCCTTTATCGCTGTAGGTATACTGGTTGGCCCCTCTGTTCTCGGCCTAGTCCAAAGCAATGAAAAACTTGAGCTGCTTGCCCACTTGGGTATTGCCATCCTACTGTTTGTAGTGGGCTTGAAACTAGATCTACAAATTATCCGAAGTTTAGGTTTGGTTGCTTTATTAACCGGCTTGGGACAAGTGTTTTTTACCTCTGTTGTTGGTTTTTTTATTGCTCTGGCTATGGGCATTAGCCCTATTGGCGCGCTATATATTGCAGTCGCGCTAACCTTTTCCAGCACCATTATTATCGTCAAGTTATTGTCCGATAAACGGGAACTCGATTCTTTACATGGGCGTATCGCCATTGGTTTTTTGATTGTGCAGGATATCATTGTCATTATAGCGATGATTACCT
Organism: Thiomicrorhabdus sediminis; assembly: GCF_005885815.1. Lineage (NCBI taxonomy): Bacteria > Pseudomonadati > Pseudomonadota > Gammaproteobacteria > Thiotrichales > Piscirickettsiaceae > Thiomicrorhabdus > Thiomicrorhabdus sediminis. Next base: position 2,254,167 of record NZ_CP040602.1, read on the forward strand.
TAACAGCCATAGGCCAGTCTTCTCAGAGTGGCAATATTTCTTATGAAGTATTTTCTACCATACTTAAGGGGCTTGTAATGCTATTTGTGGTAGCCATTTTAATGCGTTACTTCATTCCGGGCTTATTAAACCGTTTAGCACATTCACCTGAGCTACTCATTTTATTTGCGATATCGTGGGCTGTACTGGGCGCGTCCGCAGGTTACCTGCTTGGATTTAGTCAAGAAGTAGGAGCATTCCTCGCGGGGGTTTCTCTGGCTTCTACCCATTACCGTGAATTAATAGGCGCGCGCTTGGTGAGTTTACGGGATTTTTTGTTACTGTTCTTTTTTATCAATCTAGGTGCCAATTTGGATATCAGCAATTTAGGTTTGCAAATTATCCCTGCCATCATGTTATCTGTGTTTGTATTGATCGGTAACCCCCTTATTGTAATGGTCATTATGGGCTACATAGGATACCGAAAACGTACTGGTTTTTTAGCAGGACTGACCGTCGCGCAAATTAGTGAATTCTCATTGATACTTGCGGCTCTCGGTTATAACCTAGGACATATTGATGAACAAGCGGTGGCTTTAATCACCCTAGTAGGACTGATTACAATCTCCGCATCGACCTATATGATAATCTACTCACAGAAACTTTATGAAAAGCTCGCTCCCTATTTAGGCATTTTTGAACGTTCAGAACCATTCAGGGAACTCGAACTTGACCAACAGCCCTCTCACAAGAAGACAGATGTCATTGTATTTGGCTTGGGACGTTTAGGCATGAAAATAGCGCAGAGTCTGCAAAACGAGGGTTTGAACGTGTTAGCCGTCGACTTCAATCCTGAACTGTTAAAATCCTCCTCGCAACATGGCGTTCCCACTAGGTACGGCGATGCAGAAGATCCGGAATTCATTCTCAATTTACCTTTATCTGAAACAAAATGGCTTATCAGTACTTTACCCGACAAGTCTATAAATATAGGCATATTGAAATGCTTGAAAGAATCCGGCTATCAAGGAAGGACAGCCGTAGCAGCCTATCGGCAATCGGACAGTGATGTCTTAATCAATCAAGGTGCCGATATGACTCTTATTCCTTACCAAGATGCTGCTATAGAGGCGGTAACTCGGATTTTAAACGCATCAGGAGGTAAATAGATTATGGACACTTTAAAGACAATCCTTTTTGTATCTGAAAAGGGTTTGCAACAAGAGCAGAATTTATTTTCATGGACTCTTGAGTTGGCGGCAAGACATAATGCGGTATTAAAGGTGCTTCGCGTTTTGCCAGCCGTATCGTCTAGTTTTGCCTCTTGGCTAGAAAACAGCACCCCGGAAAGTATGCAAAAACAGCAACAAGCAATGCAGATAGACGATATCAAGTCTTGGTTACAACAGGCTGAACAGCTAAAGGTTAAGACCACACTAGACGTCCAATTTGGGAAATTGTTCTTTAAGGTTATTGAACAAGTGCTGACAACTGATGCGGATTTAGTGGTTAAACTGTCTGATGATACCGACAGTATCGACAATACCTTATTTGGCAGTCAGGATCTCCACCTACTGCGTAAATGCCCCTGCGCCGTACTACTTCATAAAAACGGAAACAAACTGCCCTATAAAAACGTCGTAGCAAGTATTGACGTGGAGACCGATTTTCTGAGTGATGATTATGCTAAAAGCCCCCGTCCAACTCTGGACCCACAGCGCTTAAATTCACGTATTATGAATTGGGCGACACAACTTTATCCAGAAACTAACCTGAGAGTGATTCATGCATGGATGCCAGAAGGAGAGGAGTTGATCTATCATTGGAATACAGATTGGTCTGAGGAAGATATCTACGCATTTAATGAAAAGGAGCGTCATTTACACCAAAAGGCAATGGATCTGGAAGTGGAACCCTATTACCAAAAAGACCCTAATCTACAAACGGTATTGACCAAAGGGTTGCCACAAAAGGTCATTTCTGATTGGCTGACTCAGCACCCATGCGACCTTTTAGTCATGGGAACGGTTGCTCGTGTCGGTATTGCAGGATGGTTTATAGGCAATACCGCGGAAGAAATTCTACAACAGGTAAATTGCTCGGTTTTGGCCGTTAAACCTAAAGAATTTGTCACACCAATCAAGCTATAGAGAAAAGAATTGTTGCTGAACTAAATCCACAAAACCGATGCCAATGACCGAACAAAAATGCTACCCGTTTGGCCACAAAAAATAAAATTAACATATTTCAAAAATAATATTTGACAGTTCCCCCCCCCCCTCTATAAAATACGCCCCATCTGATTTAGGCCTGATAGCTCAGTCGGTAGAGCAAGGGATTGAAAACCCTTTTAGAGCCAATAATATTAAAATAAATAAAAATACAGATTATTATCAAAGCCCGTTTTTACGGGCTTTTTTGTACATAAAATAAAAATACAATCGTATCAAATTAAGCATGTTAATATTTTATACATTTTATTAACCAATACTTTTTGATACGCTATATGGAGAAAAGGACTAAACATCTGTAGGCAAATTCATGCGATTTAAAACCAACTCTCATGACAAAAATTGAGCAACTTTTACAGCACTTCTCTGAATCTGATAAGAGGCTGTTTCATCCTGTTATAGAAAAATTCACAGGTGGCAAAAACCCTCTTATTGCCCCAACACTTTCGCAGCTCCACAAAACCTCTCGAACACTTCTTCAGATTGCCCATGAAGAAAACGTAATACACTTCGATGAAACTGAACTAAACTTCATCAAAGCATTAAACAGCAAAAATACTGACTTGCTTTATGCCTTTGGGGAAAGAGGTGACACAAAGAAACAACACGCAATAGATCTCCGAAAATACCCGACCTACTATGCGTTAAACGCTCTGCACGAAAAAAGCCCTTTACTATTTCATGCCGTAACAAAAATCCTAGTCTGGAATTACGCGAATAATAACGAACTCATCCAGAGTAGAACCTCTTATCTCGTGGACACTCTGTTCAACCAAGAGCACCAAATCACTAACACGCTGTCCGAACTGATTAAAAGCCTTACTGAAAACAATGAGAACGCTGATCTTATTTTGATTGCTTCAAAAATCAGAAATGAAGCATTCCGAATGGCGCATGAACTTGATGATAACGAAAACAAGATTGCAGAAACCCTTGTCTACTTAATTGATCAGGCATTTTCGTCTCATCAAGCACAAAACCCAGATTTGCTTGAACCAGCCACCATTACTGAGAACGATACTCAAGATTCGCCTATCATTTTCAATCCTGCCCACTCTCAAGAAGACAGCACTGAGATTGAAGACATTTCAATTGAAATAGTTCCAAAAGATGTTGCGGAAAAGTCCACGTACTATCAACGTGGATATGCACAACAAACACAACTGAAGAACGCCAAGCGTGCTCAGTTTCTCGACAATGCCTCGGAAGTACTTACCAAGATTGAAAAAGAACACTTAATTTCCCTGGCGTTAGACGAAAATAGTGATGTGGCTTTTGCTGTTTTGTTTTCTCTGGCAACCCATGCAGAGCCGAGTTTTTGGTGGGACTGGCCTATTGGTTCGATTGATAAATCGCCAAGCACTGAGTGCATAATCGATATTGATAAATTCCTGTGGAGACATCCTGTTTCACTTGGAAAACGCTTTTGGAAGCCGACCGAAGAACAAAAACCTTTCGTGCACCCTAGCCAACAATACATCACCCTTCCTTTAGCAACAGAACTGTGTGATTTTATCGCTAAACGAAGTAACTCAAATCAAACCCTAGGCCAAATCCTTCATCTATCCAAAGATCAGATTAACGAGTCGTGTGATGTTTGGCTAAGGAAGAATATCGATTTTGGCCGCCGCATCACCATCTCCAAGGTTCGAAATTTCCTCTACTGGCAAATCATGATTAACCGTTTTGACGAAACGGCCGCCAGTTTCATCTGTGCACAACCTATTTTACAAACGCCACAAGGCAATACCTACACAAGCATTCAACAGACAGAACTTCAACGCATTTATACAGAAGCATTGCCACAACTGTCTTTTGGCATTGTACACACAGAATCTGACCCACTTATTGGAAGCAACTTGTTAGCAAAGGAATCATACCTGAAAGAGGTATTTAACCAGCTTGCCAACACCTCAACTGAAAAGGTCATTTCTGCCAATACAAACCCCTCGCTATCCAATCTGATAGACGCTCATAATGCACTCACAAGCTACTGCATTATGTTTGGACTTCTGGTGACTGCTCACCGTCCAAACATAGATCCATTTGCCCGTTATGCCGACATAATATGGGACATTCACAGCATAATGATTAGTGATAAAATCGTGAATGAAGGACATGCTACCAGAGTGGCTATTTTTTCCAGCTCTTTTAAAATCCAGTTAAAACGATATACAAAGCATCTTGTCGAACTTGCTGAAAGACTCCAGGCTTTTGACTATGTCGATGAAGCCAATCAGGTGATGGATCTTCTATGCGTTACTACGCCCAAACACCTCCCATTTTTCTTCTACCTGTCATGCGGTGACGAACAACTAACATTTCAAAGCGTATCAGAAAAAACGTTAACTGAGTACATCCCTGACTTTCAACTTCCTTTCAATTTTGGTCGACACTTTTTGTCATCCGTTTTACGCGATAAAAACATACCAGCTGAATTCATCAACTATCAGCTAGGACACCAAGGGCCAGGTGAAGAACCCTACAGTTCATCATCGCCATTATGCGCAGAAATGGTTTCTAAAGTTTTATTGTCCGTACTTGATGAAATCTGTGAACAACTAGAAATCAGAGCCATCCACGGCATTCAGACTAGCCAATCCGTTAAGCCCAAGGACACATCGAAAGCCAAAAAAGAGATTACCTTTGACTCAACTCATGAACTGGGCCCTATAAAACGAATCAAAGCATTTCGTGACTTAAAAAAAGCATCCCGAAAACTGGTAGCCACCGTGTTTCAAAATTACATTACCAGTCAAGAACACGACCTCCTCGAAGACAACCAAACCGTGATTCTCTCGGAAGCGGTTGACCGAATAGTTCAAGGCTCAAAAAACTATCTGGCTCAAAACCTGAAAGTATTTTCTTATCTACTAAAGCGCCATGCCAAAAAACACAATTTGAAAATCACCTTGCCAAACAAACTCCTCCAAATCAAAAACGAGGAGTCTCCTTTTGACTATTTGAGGTTACCGCTATGGCATAAAATGCGACTTGCCCGAGAAACATTTGTTAAATCGCTAGAAAGTACGGATTTTGAAAAGATTAGCAATACGGCCTTATGGGGCTACTTTTTCCTATCACTCATTCTGTTTTCGAGATTTACTCACAAACAGCGTTACCCTTTGATTGTTAACGCCATTCTAAGTGATGACCTGTGGGGACATGAAGAAAAGCTTTATCTAGACTTAACAACGCGTGAAAACCAAGTACAAAGAATCGCCCTGGAACCCGTCACCGCGCTGCTGGCAATCAAATTAATTGAGAGACGAAATTGTTCACCCCTCAAGCCCCTTTCGCTTTTACAGGTTCAAAAGACCATCGAAAAAACCTTAAGATCCGTTGTGCATGATGAATCGATGACATTTAACGAGCTTATTACCGGCGCAGAAATGGATTGTAAACTCTTTATGCCGGGGATTTTGGCGGCTGTGCAATCCGGTGAAAGAAAGACCGCATCTCTCAACAAAGAGAGTTTTTTACGCGTGGTCACGGACACGCGTCTTAACCTATATGAAGAAAAACAAAAGCACGCACCAGAGTCTAAACCTAATCTTGAATTACTGTCGCTATTACCGGTTATTTCAAAACTGCCCTCTTCTCATCAGGATTATCAAACGCTGGAAAAGATGTTAAAAGGGTTCCGCAAATATTTGAACGAGCCCGGACGACTTAATCGAAAAGAACTCACCACTAAAATTAGCTATGAGCTACACAGATTAAATACATTTGAAACGCCTCCACCACAAATCGTTTACTTAATCGGTATGTGGGCGGCAGAACGTTTAAATTCACCCGGGGAAAAAAAGGAATCACTCAGCTTCAGCACCGTATACGATTATTTTTTAATTCTGGATAGACGACTACTTGAACACTTCATGCATCGTGACGTACTCAGTGAAGAACTAGACAGCCTTATCGAGACCTATAACGCCATTATTCTTTCACATACTGACGAAGATCAGTCTTTGGCTGCCGCTCAGATTATCAATTTCCATAATCTGGTCTGCTCAAAATACTTAGGGCTTTCTGAAATCAGAAAAGACGAATTGGAATTCGCGAGCAGTCATCAAGAGGAAAGCATTGATGCAAACTTCATAACGATTGCTGAAAAAACCAAAATTGACAACTACTTAACCGCTAAAGACAGATACTCTCATGATCTAGGGTTACAGTTTTCTTTGATTCTAACCTGCTATGCCAAGCTGGGGTTTCGCGCCAATGAACTCTTCAAATTAGAATCTCGAGATGTGATTCACGCCAACCATGGATACAAAGGCTACTTCACCTGTAGACATAATCGCCACGGCAGACAAAAAAATGCCAACAGTCATCGCAATGTTTTTTCAACGGGGAAACTGACACCAACCGAAAGTGATGTGCTGCAAAAATGGATAACCATCAGAGCACCCCAATCTGCGGACCATTTTTGGATTTATGATTCCGATACCAAAGAACAAAATAAACTCGCTTTTCAACGCACCTTAACAGAAGCGGTTCGCATCATCACCGGAGATATTTCTTTATCTATCCGAAACTTGCGCCATACCGCAGCCACGCTTGAGTTTTTGGGATACTTTCAATATCTGAATGATTTTTTGAATAACCCAATTGATGACGTGTGTCATTCATTCCAGATAGATTCCTGGTATGAACAAGATGTTGCCAATTACATTAATGACCGATTTAAAAACACATACCCGTCAAGACGCTTTGCCTATCGCATCGCCCAGTTGTTAGGGCATGGCTCACCCTATACCACGCTAAAAAATTACTCTCATTTTTATGAGTTTGTCATACCGATGTTCCAACATCGTGGATTATCTGAGGTCACAAACCAAGCCATTGTGAATCTCACCCCTGTTTATAAGATTGAGAATCTTCGCAATATAAAAAGCCGCATCGGCAAAAAAACCACATCAAACAAACCTGATATCCTCGCAAAGCAAGTGCTAAATGACGTGGCGCGAAAAGCCCTCTCGGGCTATCAAAATATTCACTCGGCAATCACTCCACTTCGTGCCAGAGGCAAACTGCCTCGGCCCGAGCCAGCTAATCGCCAACCCGATTTAAGCATTATTCAAATTTACGAAATACTTTGTCTACTTGCGCGCAATAATATCGATGACCTATTAATTGCAGAGCGATTTAACCTCAGCCAACAACAGCTTACTCAACTCAAGGCGGACTGCCTCGAACTTTTTGAGCGTACCGGCCTGAATCCGGGAGATTGGCAAGGCGAAGATTTTGAAAGCCCGATGTCTTCAGAAGAGGGTGAGCCATTACCGAACGCGATGCCTTTGAAAGACTCTTTAAACCTGTTAAGCAAAATCAATACGTTGGCATGTGAAAAAGATGAGGAATTTACAACGCTCATACAACTGTGGGAACAGTACGTTCAGCCACAGAAAAACTTTTGGTTTTTCGAAAAACGCTTTCAGCAAACAGAGATGATTCGATTACTCAACGAAGTAATCGATATACCGTGTGATTTGATTGTACTGACATCCGATGCCGAAGCGTTAAAAACAGTGAAAGAGGAACAATTTGAAGACAGCATTCGCATTCGTTATGCAAAACGGGGCACGTCCTTACCTATCGCTCGCTTGCGTCAACCCCACTTGAACAAGAAAATCAAAGGCGTTGCCATCATCAACCAGAATGACACGCGCTTTTTAAACAGTGAACTTAACCAAGTGTTTTTCTTAGCTCGCTTGAGACTCGATTGGCTCTAAAAAAAGATCCGACTGAGGATCATTGTTATGATTTAGGTTCGCCTCATAGATCTCCATTGCCTCGCCCTTACCAAAAGAGAAAAACACCTCTTTGGGGGTAATCTTTCGATTTTTGCCATTACCAGCATTCAACTGCTCCAAGTTGGAGAAAGAAATGTCAAATGGGCGGCTCGCAAGCAAATGGGCACAAAACATCGCACTATGATTTTTGTTGCCAAAGGATAAAGGTATCAATAACTTTCTGGTGTACCCATTGGTATCTTCAATTTCAATTTCGGCTGTGCTTTTTTGAATACCGATAATATTTGCCTTATAGCATTCTTGATAGAAATCAAAACTGGCGATTTGCGAAATTTGCTTTATTCTGCTGCTCGTCAAATTGGTTATCAAAGGCTGGTCTGTATTGGGCGCACAAAGACCAAGGCTTTCAATTTTCTTTAAACTTGCTTCATCCCGAATCAAGCAGCTTTTACTCTTGATTTCTTCGAGCTTTTCATTCATCTCTAAAGCAGCCCCATCTGAACTGCTTTCAGCATCAAATTCATTGGCGATTTTCGCCACCTCTTCCATCAATTGAAACTCGAGATCCTTCAAATCTTGGTACTGCTCTTCTACCGATCCCCAAAGATCTCCTTGAAATTTAAGTACCTGAAATTCGACGTCTGCAATACTGGTTTGCGTGTCGATAAATGCAACAATTTTTCCCTTCTGAAAAGCTTTACCATCATTAGGGTCTGGCAACTTCATAGCTTCTATGAGTTTCAAAAAGAGATGTTTCATCTGCCTGACTTCCTGATTAGAAATGGCATCCATCTCCTTAACACTCATCACGTAAAGAACCTTTCCATCGTCTGCAGGCATAAAATCGGTGGGCACCGAAATCTTCTCTAAGACCCTATATGAAACTGTATTTTCCACGTATCGAATCACCTTATAATTGAATTAAACTTTTAGATTACCCAGTCAGATTTTTTGCAATCAACTTGACTTGAGCACCCGACTAACATGTGAATTTCTAACACCGTTTGCCCATACGAACTTAGGCCTAAACATAAGTCGGTATACAGCAAGCAGCATAAAAAAGATCAAGCCAATAAACATCTCCCCGAGACTCCATAACTTTAATTTTTCCGTCGCATCCGTCAAATTCAACTGTGATTTTTTCTGATCAAAAACACTTTGATCACAAGATATCGTATTGGCATAAGGAATGAGCGCAGAACCATATTTTTCGAGATAATGAAGAACTCCCAGATAGCATTCGACTTTGTCTACGCGTTGTTCATCGACGGGGACGTTATATGTCTTCTGAATCCAGGCAGAAAATTCCGCTTGGTGCTGATAGTAATTTGTATAAAGACTGTGAACAAAAATGCCTAGCATCAACCCAACAAACAACAAAACGCCTAAAAAGATTTTCGACAATAGGCTTTGATTGTAAATTTGTTCGAATTCTTCTCGATCTGGAATATTGCCGCCTTGTTCACGTTGCAGCAACGCTCTTCTCTGTAATTCAGCTTGAAGAGTGATTACAGCCGTAAAAAGAATGAGCACAAAGATAAAAAGTCCTAAAAACTGAATCAGAAATACATTCATTCAAACCTCCCCATACAACACGAAACCACTTGAATCATAACTGAAACCGAGGCATTTATAAATAAAAAAATAAAACTGTAACCACTTGTTTTAAATACAGTTTCTCAACGCGAGCCCAGATTTATTTTAATTCTCAGTGAGAGTGATTTTTAGATGTTATTAAAAGGTGTTTTTTACTGCAAACCGACGGTTTTAAGAGACAGTAATTCATGGAAAAGGGCACTGGGTGCTTGTGCTACTGCTAACAATTAATTGGATGTTTTAACAGGAGCATTGTCGTTTTGTGCATATTCTTGTATCAAGTAACCACTAATTATCGACGCAAATTCCCCTCTCATTGGCGATAACAATCCAGTTATTGCCGTTACTTGTTCTCCACTGGTTGCCATTTCAAATTCCCAACTTAAGGCCATAAAAAAGCCACTCAGTTGAAAGTGGCTTTAAAGAAGTAAAACTTATTTTTTTCTTAACTTTCGCATTGACTCTCCTTTGAATTCAATGCGATATGAACCTCCTGTTATCCTATCTAAAATTGCGTCAGCAGCGGTTGGATTACCAGAAGATAAATAGTCGTGCCATTTACTCATAGGTAACTGGCTGGTGACAATTGTCGATTTAGTTGTTGATCGGCTATCGATAATTTCTAGCAAATCTCCTCGTCCTTGGGTATTAATTGGTGAAACACCGAGATCATCAAGAATCAGTAAATCGACCTTGGTTAACTTTGCCAATTTTGAATGGAAAGTTCCGTCCACATGAGCTAATTTGAATTCCTCAAGTAAAATTGGAAGTCTCTGAAAGCTAACTTTCAATCCTTCTCGACAAGCTTTTTCACCAAGAGCACAAGCTTTCCATGTCTTCTCTGTACCAGCGGGTCCTGTCAGAACAAGATCAATTCCATGCTTTAGCCATTCAAGATCTTTTAATCCTTCCACCATTGGGCAAATAAAAGAGACACCTTGTAAGGCTATATCCTGCTTTAATGACGTCACCAACAATAAAAGCCGTTTCAATTGGCAAAACCTAATTTGAATAAAAGTCCGTGCGTGTCATCAACTAAGCCATCAGAGACATCAATGCGACCAGCGACATGGCTTGAATCATCGTTGCTCAACATCCACTGCGTTGAGCATCCCCGAGTAAATTCAACACTGAGATAAGGCAAAGTTTGGGAAAAATTATGAACAATCAACGATTCATTATTGATTTTTTAAACTGCCACAAAGTAATAAATAGCTCACATTTGATGAATACACTTTTCATAGTCTGCTTCTATTTACACTTTGAGACAGTTATTTCATCACTTCAATTAAAAATTCTTTACTCATCTTGAATGAGGCATATCCCTTTCATCCATCATTTGGCCTTGACTGTGAGGCATATTTCCTTCATCCATCATTTGGCCTTGGTCACGAGGCATATTTCGTTCATTCATCATATGCTCTTGTCCAGGAGGCATTCCTCTTAAAGGCACTCCCCTCTGCTTTGCCCGCTCTTCCATTCTCATATGATTTAAACGTAAAATTTCCTCTCGTTCTTCAGGAGTTTTAGCGTGCTCCATTTTATGCTGATGCTCCCTCTTTTCTTCAGGGGTCATTAAATGCCAGCCAATTATATGGTCACCATCCATGGACTGAATAGCATGTGTCCGTGGATATGCATGATCCGATGCTAATGCATTACCGCTTAGTAAGCCTAAGCTTCCAGAGACAACTAGAATAATTAAATTTTGTTTCAACATAACATTATCCTCATAAACAGGTTGCTTTAGACATCTAAAATTGACCAACACAACCCTTAATCGGTCACTAAAAATAGTTTTAGATGGATCAAAACTTTGATATAAACCTCCTTTATTGATAACTACATTTATTAAATCTTTACTCTTTTTAACCTTAATGCATTGGCGATTACAGATACAGAACTAAAACTCATCGCTGCCGCTGCAATTATTGGTGAAAGCAGCAAACCAAAGAAGGGGTAAAAAACTCCAGCAGCAATCGGAACACCAGAAGCGTTATAGATAAAAGCAAAGAATAAATTTTGGCGGATATTCTTCATCGTAGCGCGGCTCAATTTATGCGCTCTTACAATGCCATTTAAATCACCTTTAACCAACGTTATAGTGGCGCTCTCCATTGCTACATCGGTTCCCGTTCCCATAGCGATACCTACTTGTGCTTGGGCTAAGGCCGGCGCATCATTCACACCATCCCCTGCCATGGCAACAACATACCCCTCATCCTGAAAACGTTTTATCCAATTCGCTTTATCCTCTGGTAACACCTCCGCTTCAATTTGGTCGATGTTGAGCTTACGACCCACTGCATTTGCCGTGTCTTGGTTATCTCCGGTCAACATCACAACCTTTATACCTTCCGCATGAAGTGAATTTATCGCCTCTTGCGTTGTGTTTTTGATCGGGTCAGCCACAATCAACATTCCGGCAAACACTTCATCAATTGCAACAAACATCACGGTTTGACCTTGTGATCGATAATCCAAAATAGCTTTACTTAAATGACCGAGTTCAATATTGATGGATTCCATAAATTTTTGATTACCAATCGCTACAGTCTGACCATTAACATTGCCCGATACCCCTTTACCTGTAACAGATGAAAAATCTGAGACTGGACTGAGCTTTATTGCTTCCTGCTCTGCTGAATCTACAATTGCTTCTGCCAATGGGTGCTCACTTGCTCTTTCCAAACTAGCCGCAAAATGCAAAACCTCCTTTCTTTGATAGCTTGATTCCACTTCCACCGCAACCAACTTGGGTTTTCCCTCTGTAAGGGTGCCCGTTTTGTCCACAACCAATAAGTTAACCTTTTCCATCATCTCTAAGGCTTCTGCATTTTTGATGAGTACTCCGTACTGTGCACCAAGTCCAGTACCCACCATAATAGACACAGGGGTAGCTAACCCCAGAGCACAAGGACAAGCAACAATCAATACTGTAACCGCACTCACTAATGCATAGGCCAAACTCGGATCTGGACCAAACGCCCACCAAGCAAAGAAAGCAACAATTGCAATGATTACAACAACAGGAACAAAATAAGAGGAAACGATATCCGCTAAATTTTGGATAGGGGCTCTAGAGCGCTGTGCATTAGCGACCATCTCAACTATTTGAGAGAGCAGAGTATCCTTCCCCACTTTTTCAGCCTTCATTAACAAGCTACCGGAGCCATTAATCGTCGCACCAATCAAATTATCATTAACGGACTTTTCAACGGGAATGGGTTCCCCACTGACCATCGACTCATCTACGAAACTCTTTCCTTGAGTCACAAAGCCATCTACGGGCACTTTATCTCCCGGTTTGACTCTTAAAATGTCACCAACTTTGATCTCAGTTAATGCCACTTCTTTTTCAGTTCCATCCTGCTCTAATCGCCAGGTCGTATTGGGCGCTAAACCTAATAACTTTTGGATTGCTTGATTGGTTTTTGATCGAGCTTGCAATTCGAGAACCTGCCCTAACAGAACCAATGCGGTAATCACCGCTGCCGCTTCGAAATAAACATGTACCAAACCAGCTTGAGACTGCATATCAGACGGGAAAACATGAGGAAGAAGTAGCGCAACCACGCTATAGGACCATGCAACGCCCACGCCAATCGAGATTAACGTGAACATATTTAGGTTCCAGGTTTTTATAGAATTCCATCCCCTAACAAAAAAAGAAAGCCCTCCCCAGATCACTACAGGAGTAGCTAAAATGAACTGAACCCACTGAATCTGACGAACATTTAAACTAGCAGGTAAGGTTTCAGGAAATAAATCCATCCACATTGCCAGAATAAATACGGGAACAGAAAATAAAGTACTAACCCAAAAACGACGTTTCATATCTTTGAGTTCAGAAGCCTCCCCTGTACTTTCAGACAAACCAGTCAGGATGGGCTCTAGCGCCATTCCGCATATCGGGCAGTTACCTGGATGATCTTGCACAATTTCATGATGCATTGGGCAGGTATAGCTCACCGGACTGCTATTGGAAATACTTGCTGATATCCTTTGTTCAGAAAGGTATTTTTCTGGATGATGAATAAACTTTTGTTGGCAGCTCTCACCACAGAAATAAAATGTCTGTCCTTGAAAATTATGAGAATACTTATCATCACGAACCCTCATTTCACATACAGGATCAATGAATGTTTTTTTTGTACTTGATCGCTGAGACGTCATCATAATTTTCCCCTCATCTATCTGTGCTAACTGGTTTTAAATCACGCATTACTTCTAAGCAATTAAGAGAGAAGTGTTTTTTTCTGCTCCTCAAACTCTTCTTTTGTAATCTCTCCTTTTGCATAGCGCTTTTTTAATATTTCAAGAGCCGATTCTGAATCACCACGTTGCTGAAAAATCACCTTGAGGCCTATAAGTACTAATACAATTAAAATTAACCAGAATATCCACATATGCCCTCCCATAAAGTTCAGCATAGACTCGTCATAAAATTCCATAAAGCAACTCCCCATAGTTGATACATTTAAGCTATTGACCTACACCACAATAAATTGCCCCATCATTCCCGCATCTTCATGTTCCAAAATATGGCAATGGTACATATAAGCATCAGATGAACTTGAATATGGGCCTGTTGGCAACAAAATTTTTACCGTTTCATCCTTATGAACGGTTACAGTATCTTTTAATCCCAATTCCCATGAAAGTGGAGGCTTTCCATTTCTTTCAAGCACTTTGAATTGTGTGTTATGTACATGAAAAGGATGGTGCATCATGGAAGGGTTTTGCAGTTCCCAGATTTCAAAGGTGTTTACTTTGAGTGTTTCGTTAACGACATTCATATCCCAGCTTTGCCCATTGATAGAGAAACCGCCGTTACCAAACATCATTTGAGGACCCATTTGCATTTCTAAATTCATTTTTCGAGTTTGGGCGACTGCTTGATTAGACCAATCTGGAAGTGGAACAAGCTGGCTAAGAGTTTTAGCTTTAACCCGTTCCGAGTGTCTAGGATCGATATGCATTAAATCGAATGTTTGATCTAAGTTTCCACGATCCATGCCTCTCATCATACCCATTGATAGGTTTCCGTAACCTTTAATTGTACGCAGAGATATGGACTTTCGATCAGATAAATCAACAATGATTTCCGCTCGTTCAGATGGTGCCAAACGCACTCTATTAGTCGTGATGGCTTGGCTCAAAAGGCCGCCATCAGTGGCAATTAATTCAAATGGTCTTAAATCAGAAAAAACCAGGTCATAAAATCTCGCATTAGACGCATTGTGTAGGCGGAGGCGAATGCGGGTTTTCTCTGGTTCCAGTACAGAGTTAGCAACTCCATTAACTAGCATTACGTTACCATGCATTCCTTGCATTTTATTCATGCGCTGATTGTTGTAGTAGAATTCTCCTGCTTCATCAAATGAACGATCCATTATGATGACAGGATAATCATCAACGCCATATTCATGCGGTAGGTTTAATGCTTTATCACGTTCCTCATCAATAATTTGCATTTGTCCGCCAAGGCCCTTCCAGACTTGCACACCGGTTTTATGGTGAGTATGAGAGTGATAAAAAAGAGTGGATGGTTCATTAATCACTTTCCATTCAGCATTCCAAGTTTTGTTAGGTGCAATTTCTTGATGCGGGCCTCCGTCCTCACTAGCCGGCAGAATCATCCCGTGCCAATGCAATGCAACAGGTTCATTGAGTTGATTATTGACTTGCATTTGTATGGTTTGCCCTTTTTTCATTTGAAGGACGGGGGCAAGGAATGGTTGGTTGATACCTAATGTCTGAGTTGTCGTGTCAGGCAGGATGCGAGTTTCACCCTGCTGTATTTTTAATTTAAAGACCTGTTTGCCATGATCACTTTCGCCTCTTTCAACAGGTGGTAAATTGAATGTACGCAATGGAAATTTTGCG
The DNA here is from genome assembly GCF_005885815.1 of Thiomicrorhabdus sediminis. NCBI lineage: Bacteria > Pseudomonadati > Pseudomonadota > Gammaproteobacteria > Thiotrichales > Piscirickettsiaceae > Thiomicrorhabdus > Thiomicrorhabdus sediminis. The sequence goes on from NZ_CP040602.1 coordinate 2,269,618, forward strand.
GTTAAAAATTCTGTGTCGGCAGAAGGTTGAGCACTTATTCCAGAACTATTTAAGCCTGTTAAAATGCCTGCTGCTGTAGCAAAGCTCTTAGTAATAAAGTCACGTCTTTTCATAGTGTTCTCCTTACTTTAGGCCGCCACGGCTCAGCCAAGCCTGATAAATTTCGTCTGACCAAAAATTTTGGAAATAAGCAATCGCTTGCAATCGCTCTGTTTGCGATAATTTATCTTTGAATCCCGGCATAGTGCCTCCCAAAGGAATGCCACCATAGACAATGGTACGATTGAGAATTTTTAAAGGGTGATGCCAAGCGTGCGCGGAACCATTTAAAGGTGGTGCTGGGTATTTGCCATTATCCAGAGTTTGTTTCCAATCTTTCACCAGACCTTGTGCCTGATCTCCGTGGCATGCTGCACAATTGGCTAAGAATACTTTTTTACCCATTTGTACATCTGTAGTTGAATACCATCGTTTTGTTGTTTCTTTTTCAGAATAAACGGTACTGTTATTAGCACTACTAGTATCATTTTCGGATGATTTCGATTGTGTGTTTGTATCTGTACAAGCAGACAATAAAGAAGTACTTAAAAGAATAAACAAGTATTTCATACAATTTCCTTAGACTTGTATAAGTTAAGGAAGCTTTAGTTTTTACAGCCTCCTTAACCGAATAAAAAATTAGAACCAGAAACGAACCCCAGCGACTAAGCTGGTTTCTTGTTCCTTACCGCCTTCAGCCTTGACATAGTCTGCTGTTGTGCCAAAGAATTGGTTGTAGGTCAAACCAATATAAGGCGCAAATTTACGGGTGATTTCGTAACGCAGACGTAAGCCTATATTTAGGTTGGATAACCCCGAACCTGTGCCCATTTTTTCGTTATCAAAAGAATATGCACTTAGCGCAATACTAGGCGTTAAAATCAGCTTTTGAGTGAATAACGCCTCATATTCCGATTCTAAACGAATCCCCAGGCCATCAGAGTTTGCCAATAAAAGCGCATTGGTTTCAAAGAAGTAGGGAGCAAGACCTTGCAGACCAATAGCAGCCCAGGTTTGGTTGGCTTCAGGTGCCGTGTCATAAGCCAATCCCAGTTGTAAATCCCAAAACTTTTCTACGGGTGTTGAATACAGCAGTTGGTTTTCAGATTCGTTCTGCCCTTGAACGCTTTCACCTTCGGACTTGAGGTATAGCTTATGCCAGTCTTTACCTACCCATGCGCTTGCCGCCCAACCTGTCGGGTTGTTTTCCTGATTGCTTATTTCCAGGTTATCCACGATTAAAGAGGCCAGTAATGGATCTCTTTCGCCGCCCGCTTGGGCAATCCCTGTTATCAAAGTTGTTGCAAAAAATGCTTGAATCAAAATAGAAACTGGTTTTTGAATTAGATTTTTCATGATTTCATCCCTTTTATTTCACCGGTTATCGAATTTGTACGCGTCTAAACATGCCCATCATGTGATAGAGCATGTGGCAGTGGAATGCCCAATCGCCTCGCGCATCCATCGTCACGCGGTAACTTATTTTCGCGCCCGGTTGTACGACTATCGTATGTTTTCTCGGAATATGATTTTCATCCCCGGTTTCTAAATCACTCCAGACACCATGAAGGTGCATAGGGTGATTCATCATCGTATCGTTAATAAATGTGATACGAATTCGTTCACCGTATTGGAACTTTAACGGCGGTGCTTCATCAAAAGGAATACCATCAATCGACCACATATAACGCTCCATATTCCCTGTTAGGTGCAGAACGAGTTCTTTGCTTGGTTTTGGTTCATGACGGGTCGGGTAGAGGTTTTTAAGGTCGGCATAGGTCAGAACCCTGCGACCGTTATTACGCAACCCTACGCCGGGATCATCCAAACGATACTTGGCCCCCATAGCACGCATATCAATTTGTGGCCCCTCTTTTCTAGGCACCTCTATTTGTGGAAGTTGAGGATTCATATCCATTGGAATCACAGCTGAATCCAAATCAACATTCATTGCCTGTGCATTGTGAGAGTGTTTGGAGTGGTCAACGTCACTTACATCCATGCCCATTTTCATTTTTTCCATCGCTAACGCGTGGCTGTAATCAGGGGTTTCATGTGCCATTGGCGCATTATGATCGGAATGACCATCAGAGTGATTATTCATCGAATTCATGTCGTGTCCCGAGTGATCCATGGTGTTATTATTCATTGAACTCATATCGTGACCGGAGTGATCCATAGAACTGTTGTTCATTGACTCCATATCGTGACCGGAGTGATCCATGCTGTTGTTGTTCATTGAACCCATATCGTGACCGGAGTGATCCATCCCCATATCGGTCATGGTTAGAATCGGTAACGGATCCATTTCGGGTGTCTCAGCAATCTGATTAGCATCCGTAGTTAATGAACCGATGGCATAACCTGTACGGTCAATGGATTGTGCAAAAATGGCATAAGCTGTTTGTTTTGAATCCGGTTCGACGATTACGTCATAGGTTTCTGCCACACCGATTCTGAATTCATCCACCTCTACAGGTTGAATGAGGTTCCCATCGGCAGCAATGACCGTCATTTTTATCCCAGGAATGCGAACATCAAAAAATGTCATCGCGGCGGCATTAATAAAACGTAGACGAACTTTTTTGCCAGCCTCAATTTGTGCACGCCAGTGAGCGTTAGGAGATAAGCCGTTCATCAGATAGGTGTAGGTTGCACCGGAAACGTCAGATATATCGCGATCTGTCATTTTCATGGTGTTCCACATTTTTCTATTTTCCCAAGCTTTGGCAAAGCCAATTTCGCTGACTTCGTTAAAAAAGTCACCAACGGTTCTCTGACCAATATTGTAGAAATCTCCCATTTTTTTCAGGTTGGCATAGATGGTCTCTGGTGCAGTATCAGACCAATCAGAAAGCTGTACAATGTAGTCATAATCCGATTGCACAGGTTCACTTTCTTTGGGAAGGATGACAATTGCACCGTATACGCCAGTCTGTTCCTGGTATGCGGAGTGGCTGTGATACCAGTAGGTACCCGTTTGCTGAATCGTAAATTGATAGGTATAGGTCTCGCCTGGTTTTATGCCATCAAAACTGAATCCAGGAACACCGTCCATATTGGTTGGCAAGATGAGACCATGCCAGTGAATAGACGAATCCACATCCAATTCGTTTTTTACTCTTAAGGTGACGGTATCGCCTTCTCTGAATACCAATGTAGGGGCTGGAAGTGAGCCGTTGACCAAGGTTGCCACACGTGTTTTACCGGTGATATTGACACGTTTTTCTGCAATGGTTAAGTCAAACTCGGTCCCACTTAAAAGAGATTGTCTTGGGTAAAATTTCTCTGTGTTGTTTGAGATAAACTCATTGTTGGCTAGAGCTCGGGGAATTTGAGCCCCCAGAGCAGCCGCTGTCGAGGCTAAGGTAACGCCTTTCACAAATTGACGACGTGATAGTTGATTATTTTGAATATTAGTCTTCATGACCTAACTCCTTAAAAACAAAAGTAAAAAATTACAATTCAATGTTTTAAGGCGAAAGCAGAGTTTTTGCTAAACGATATTTAGGTATACGTTTAGGTTAATCTTAGGTTTCTCGCCTTGTTAGGCGATAGAGGAAGGTGGAGGGGTTTCAGGTTTAGTGAAACGTGTATTGAATTCGAATACTTGCGGTTCAACGTTAGAAACAACAGTAGTTTCATTAAGCCCAGCAGGATTAAGATTATTTAGATAAATTGTTGAGCTGTGAAGAGAGAGACACAAAACATCGACACAAGAATCTGTGCAGCAACTCTGAACATGCGTCACGTCACTATTAAAATGCATACATCCAACGTCTTTAGGCATATCTTGCATATTTGTATGCATCATTTGCATTTGCATTTTTTCCGCGCCATTAATCATGGACATATCTATCCCAGCCCATGCTGAACCAGCAAGGCTTTGAATGAGAAATAACATGATTAGGAACTTTTTAAACATGATGTCATCTGAGTTATATGTTTATTATTAAATTCTAATACTACTCTTTTTGATTTAATAATCAAGAGCTTTAAACGTAGCATTCTGCAACAGGGCTCTTTTAGTTTTGTTAAAGTCTAATAGTACTAGGCTCCTAATCATAGTTGAACATGAACAGCCTGTTTATGCCGAGTAAAACCAACAATATCGATCAGTTATATAAAATTGCTCAGAAATCTCACGTCCGTAATCCCCTATATTTTTATTTACAGATGAGAGCTAATTGAGTTCAAAGTGTAACCAAATAAATAGCAATAGGTGGGGAAATTAAAACAGCAAACTCTGGATACCTCAATGCAGCAATACTATGTGCCTTTAAACGCTAATACTCAGTTTTGGACAAAAGAGTATAAAATACGTGAAAGTGCTTCAGTTTGAGGTCTTATTTATCAGATGAGGCATTCATCCGCCAGAAATGGTTCCTAGCACGGTTTGGGAATTAAAGAGATTACTCAAGTCTTCTAAAAAGCACTTAGCCAGTATTGGCAAGGGCTTTTTCTTTTTTGACTGAATCTTTTGAATCGCAGTTTCAAGTAATAACTGCAATTTTCTAAATTATGCTGCAAGTAAATCTACTTGCAGCCCCATAAATAATTCATTAGGTGTCTTACCACCTCGAGTTTTTCGAGGTCGGTTGTTTAATCGTTCCATGACCATTTGAGCTTGCTCTATTGTGACATCTCGCAAGTCTGTTCCCTTTGGAAAATACTGATGTATCAGTCCATTGGTGTTTTCGTTAATCCCTCTTTCCCAAGAAGCATATAGATGGGCAAAATAAATATCAGCTTCCTGTGCTTTGGCCATCTGTTCATGTTCTGCGAACTCTTTGCAATTGTCGTAGGTTACGGTCAATACTCGTTCTTTCAAGGGGCTTAACACCTCAATCGCTGCCTGTTTAAGTTGCTCGGCGTTTTTACCTTTTAGTGGCACAATCACCGTGTAGAGTGTCTTGCACTCCACTAGTGTCAGTAGTGCGCCTTTATGACCCTTACCGATAATCGTATCGCCTTCCCAATCACCAATACGCGATTTTTGTTCCACGATTTTAGGACGCTCGTCAATCGATACTCGATTCACAATCTGACCTCTTCGGTCATACTTACCATAACGCTTACGGTAGGGCTTATTCGCGATGCGTAAGTATGTATGCAAGGTGCCATTATTGGCTTTATCTCGGTAGAAGTATTGTTACATCGTTTCGTGATGAAGTTTCAAACCACGATGCCTTTCGAGATAATTTGAAACCTGTTCAGGGCTTAAATCCTGCTCTATCAATGTTCCTATCCAGTTTTGTACTTCTGTTGTCAGCTTGATATGTTTCTTAGCGGTACATCGACGTTCTTCTGCCAACCTATGAGCCTGCTGATGTCGATAACCTCTCATTCCTTTATTGCGTTTTAACTCGCGACTGATGGTTGAGGGATGTCGATCAAGGTTACGTGCAATAGCTTTTTGTGTAAAACCTTCTTTCAAAAGTCCATAAATCTGGTATCGTTCACCTTCAGTCAATTGGGTATATTTCATGTGCTAATCTCTTGGTCGGGAAAAGCCAATGAGTTTACCTCAACTGGCTTTCCTTTCTAGATTGCACTTATTATCCGAAACTGCGAATTAAATTTGGCAGATAAAATGCTTCTAGTGTTATCAGGCCTTACCAGAAATTGATTGGCTATCTAGGGCGACTCCAATAAAAATTTTTATTTTTTAAAAAATTGCTGTTATAATCCTGAATTGAATAGACAAATGATATTTATTGCGTCATGTTGAAAATTAATTCAAATACAAAAAAATTAATTGCCTTAATCTTAGCTACGCAGCTATTATTGGCGATGTTTTTTGCCAATTTTCATCTAGGCATGACAGAACATGAGTTTGGCGAAAAATCGCATTACCATCTTTCACTAAACGACCATAATCATCACCAAGATACTGATTATTTCAATGCTATAGCAGAATCATTCTCACATGAACACCATCATGCAGGTGAAATACACATTCATCTTAATCTTATTGCATCAACCAGTTCAGTTCTAACTCCTCTAATCCCGCCTAGCTCGGAAGTAATCCCTTTATTGACTTCTGAAATCGGTTCATTTAGCCATCAACCTCTTTTGCCACCTCCAAACGCCTGATTTCATAACAAAACACACCCTTGCCAAGACTGAATAGTTTTAGGTTATAGCGTTTATAACTTAATTAATCAGCATTTCATTCAAGAGCACAACAGAGCTTTGCTATTTGTCAAAATAACGACAATCAAGGCGGCTTAATGCTCATGGCAAAAAATACTAATTGTTAATTATGAGGCCGTTATGAAAACGAGTTCGTTTAGACCCACGTTATGGAAAATAACTGTGGTCTTATCTGTTTGCTTATGCTCAAAATCAGCTCTAGCGATTGAACCTTTAAGCGATATAACACTTAAGCAAGCTATAAAAAATACTTTAGACAATAATCCGGAGTTAAAAGAATATCCCTTTAAAATTCGCTACCAGAAAGCGCTTTCTAGACAAGCGGAAATTAAGCCTACCCCCCAAATTTCTCTAGAAATAGAAAATATTTTGGGCACTCAAAACTATTCACTAGGTGAACAAAGTGAAATAACGCTAACTTTGAGCCAAAACTTTGAGTTGGGCGAGAAGCTTTTCCATCGTTTAGCTCTTTCTCAGTCGAAGGAAGATAGCAATCACCTTGAATTTGAGCTTGCCAAGCTAGATATAGCTGCAGAAACAAGTCGACGTTTCTATGAAGTCGTCTATCTTCAACAATTATCGAGACTAATCAACGAGAATCTTTCTAAACAAAAGTTACTTTACAAAAAAATAAATAGATTGGCCCAAGAAGGCATTGCAGATCCCGTAGATCAAAGCAGGATTAAATTACTGCTTAAACAATCTAATCACCATTTATTGTCAATCTCTAAACAAAATGACTTAGCCAAAATTCGTTTAAGTGCCATGTGGCAGAGTGATATTGACTTTGATAACGCTGTTGGTCTTTTTGATAGCAACTTTCATACACCTTCGAAAGCAGGTTTACTCAATAAAATTGAAACCTCACCTTCTCAGCTCCATTATTTAGCACTTCAACGGATGGCTGATAACAACCTAAAGCTTGAGAAGGCAAAAGGGGTTCAAGACATAACTTTTGGAGTTGGCATAAAACACAAAAATTCTGATGCAGCGCAAACTATTAACTTTGGCATGTCTATGCCTCTTGCATTCAACAATCCTAATCAGGGCCGTATAGAAGCGGCAAAAATTAAGTTACAAGAAAGTCGTACTCTGCAAAAAGAAAGTACACAAAAACTTAAATTAAAAATAACTGAATACTGGATGTCCCTGAAAAATATAGAGGCCTCGTTACAAGACATCGATAGCCAGTTGGTACCAGAATCTGAAAAGTTACTCACAACAAGTTTGGCCGCTTATCAACGCGGTACTACCTCACTATTACAGGTAATGGAAGCACAACAAATTTTGTTTGAGCTTAGAACAAAACAGCTTGATCTCAATAAGCAAAGACAACTTGTACTGCTTGAAATTGAACGGCTTGTTGGTACGCAACCTATTGCGCAATAGAAAGGAATTAATATGAATTTAAAATCGATACTACTAGCAATCTCTTTTGCTACCGCTGGCGCAACGGGATATGCGTTATATTCACAACTTCAGCATCACGATAATAGTACAGACAATCAAAATGACGTTCATGGAGAGCATTCAGGCCAAAGTGAGCATAATGATGATGTGCACAGACAAGATAATGAAACCGAAATGGTGGAAAAAAAAGGGAAGCATGGAGGCAAGCTGCTGTCTGATGGAAAATTCTCGATCGAAGTGACCATTCATGAAGCAGGCGTTCCACCGGAAATGAGGGTCTATGCATATGAAAATGGTCAACCTATTGATTTAACACAAGTTGAACTTTTCATCACATTGGATCGCCTCGGTGGTAAGCAAGAGGTTTTGAACTTTAAGCCTGAAAAGGATTACTTATTGGGTAGTCAGGTTATTGCTGAACCTCACTCATATGACGTGAAAGTTTCAGCTCAATATGCTGGCAAGCTATATGAATGGGAATATGAAAGCCATGAAGGGCGAGCTTACATTTCGGATCGTTTGTTTGCTGAATCAGGTATGCAAACAGAGGTCGTTGGATCACAAACCATTAAGCAAAAAAGAGAACTTTTTGGAATTATTGTGGTGCCTCAAGATCAGAAAACAAGAGTATTTTCACCGTACCCCAGTAAAGTTAAAAAAGTGCACGTAAAAATTGGGGATGAAGTTCAAAAAGGGCAAATATTAGCGACCTTACAAAACATTAAAACATTGCAGACATATACGATAAAAAGCAGTACTAATGGCCTGATCAGCAACCTGTGGTCAAATACTGGCGAAATCGTTCAAAACGATCCTTTAATGCAAGTGTCAAATCTAGACAAGGTATGGGTTGAACTATCCGCTTTCCCGAAAGACATCGCGCGTTTAAACGTAGGACAAAATGTCGTGGTTAAATCCTTGGATGAGGCTCACCAAGTTTCAAGCACGTTGGACTATCTATCACCGACGATGACTGATGGTCATATCGCACGCGCTAGAACGGTGATTGATAATTCTTCAGGTTATTGGAAGCCTGGAATGCATATTAAAGCGCAAGTGACCGTTGGTGAAAAAAAGGCCCCCCTTGCTATTAATCAAAAAGGTCTGCAGAGTTTTAGAAGCATGCCCGTTGTATTTGCAAAATACGGTAATGATTATGAAGTGAGAATGCTTGAGCTTGGCGAAGAAGATGAGCACTACATTGAGGTACTGGGAGGGATAGAACCCGGCACTGAGTATGCCACTGAAAACAGCTTTTTAGTCAAAGCAGACGCGTTGAAAAGCGGCGCGTCTCATGACCACTAAGGAGCTGCTGAAATGATACATTTTTTAACAAAGTTCTCTGTAGAGAAACGTTGGTTGATTATGATGTTCACCCTGTTACTGGTTGGATTAGGAATCTATAACGCACAAAAACTTCCTATGGATGCCGTGCCTGACATTACTAATGTTCAGGTAATGATCAATACAGAAGCGGATGGCTTCACCCCATTGGAAGTTGAACAGCGCATCACTTTTTTAGTTGAAACAGCGATGTCCGGTATTCCTAATTTAGACTATACTCGCTCACTTTCGCGATATGGCTTGTCGCAGGTAACGGTCATTTTCAAAGAAGGTACAGACATCTACTGGGCCAGACAGCAAATTAGTGAACGTTTACAACAAGTCAATCTGCCACAAGGCCTGAAACCGTCAATGGGACCGATAGCAAGCGGATTAGGAGAAATCTTTACCTATGCTATCGTTGCTCAAGAACAGGCCAAGAAACCGGATGGTTCCAATTACACCGCTGAAGATCTGAAAATCATCCAAGATTGGATTATCCGACCTCAAATGGTTAAGGTACCAGGGATAACTGAAATCAATACCGTAGGTGGTCATGAACGTCAGTATCAAGTTGCACCAAATCCCGAGAAGTTACTCGCCTTCAAAGTGACGCTTGAACAAGTAATGGATGCTCTCTATAAGAACAACCAAAACATAGGTTCAGGTTATATCGAGAAGAATGGTGAGCAATGGTTAGTTCGTTCTGCAGGGCAATTAAAAACGCTGGAAGATATTGAGAATTTAACGGTGGCAAAACTTGATGATGCCCCTGTAAATTTAAAAGATGTCGCTACCGTTAGCATTGCTAATCCGCTTCGAACGGGTGCTGCGACTTTAAATGGTCAAGAGACGGTGTTGGGAACAGCTTTCATGCTACTGGGTGAAAACAGTCGAACGGTAGCTAAAGCGATTGCAAACAAACTGGAAGAGGTTAACTTAAGTTTGCCTCCCGGTGTGGTTGCAGAGCCTCTTTATAACCGTACTACACTGGTTGATAAAACTATTGCAACAGTAGAAAAGAACCTTTTCGAAGGTGCGGTTTTAGTTATTGTTATCCTTTTCCTGTTTTTAGGAAATGTTCGTGCCGCAATTATCACTGCTTTAATCATTCCGTTGAGTATGTTATTTGCCATATCTGGCATGGCTGCAAACCGAGTATCTGGAAACTTGATGAGTCTTGGCGCAATTGACTTTGGGTTGATTGTTGATGGTGCGGTCATAGTGACAGAAAATGCACTATTACGGCTAGGACAACAACAGAAAAAATTAGGTCGATTACTCAGCTTGCAAGAACGGTTTGAAGTCATTATCAACAGCACTCGAGAAGTATTTCAACCAGCGGTATTTGGTGTTTTCATCATCATGCTTGTTTATATCCCGATATTCGCTCTTAGCGGTGTTGAAGGCAAAATGTTTGAACCTATGGCCTTTACCGTTGTTGCCGCATTGATGGGTGCTTTAGTACTGACTGTCACCTTTATTCCCGCAGCAATTGCCATTTTTGTTAAAGGGCAAGTTCAACATAAAGAAAACCTGATTATGCGTGGCGTACGACGAGGTTATTCTCCACTTCTTCGCATGGCAATAGACGCTCCTGTAGCCGTTGTTATGTTAGCCAGTTCAATTGTGATTTTGGCAAGCATGCAGGTTAATAAAATGGGCGTTGAGTTTATGCCTCAACTAGATGAGCATGACATAGCGCTACACTCCTTAAGAATTACTGGAACAGGATTAGATCAGTCTGTTGAAATGCAACATGTGCTAGAAAAAAACATTACGAAACTGCCAGAAGTAAAGTATGTTTTTGCCAAGATTGGTACCCCAGAAGTCGCCACTGATCCTATGCCGCCAAATATCGCGGATACGTATTTGATTCTCAAGCCTAAATCCGAATGGCCTGATCCAAATAAAACAAAAGCAGAGTTTGTTGGTGAATTACGAGAAATCATTACTCAGGTTCCGGGAAACAATTATGAAATCACTCAACCTATTGAGATGCGTTTCAATGAATTGATTTCCGGTGTCCGCTCTGATGTTGCGGTTCGTATCTATGGCGATGACTTGGATACATTGGCACAAGTTGGTGAAAAGACAAGCAAAATGCTTCAAGGGATTGCAGGTGGAGAAGATGTTCGTGTGGAATCGACCGAAGGGTTACCTCTTATTAACATTGAACCAGATAGAGAACACTTGTCTCTAATTGGTCTCAGCATTGCCGATTTACAAAATTCGGTACAACTTGCAATCAACGGTCAGCAAACGGGATGGATCTATGAAGGGGATCGACGCTTTAAATTAGTTGTCCGTCTTGACGAAACTTATCGTACAGATCCACGCGCTATCGAGCGTTTGCCAATTCCTATTCCAAACTCAGACAATCAAGAGCTGAAATATGTGCCTTTAGGAGAGGTCGCCGAGGTTCAAATCACAGAAGGCCCAAGTAAAATCAACCGTCAAAATGGCAAACGTAATATTGTCATTACAGCCAACGTCAGAGATCGTGATTTGGGTAGTTATGTCGAAGAAGTTAAATCTAGTATTCAGGAAAATCTAATATTACCTTCAGGTTACTGGATTGAATATGATGGTACTTACAAACAATTACAGTCTGCTCAAGAACGACTTTCTTGGATTATTCCGTTGGTTTTATTGATGATTTTAGGTTTGCTTTATAACGCCTTTAACTCAATGAGAGATGCTTTAATTATCTTTACTGCAATTCCACTGGCTTTGAGTGGAGGTCTCTTTGCTCTGGAATTGAGAGATATGCCTTTGTCACTTTCGGCCATGGTTGGTTTTATTGCGCTATCAGGAATAGCGGTTTTGAATGGTGTGGTTTTACTCTCCTTCATTCGACAGTTGCGAGATAAAGGTCTTGACCTATTAACCGCTATTCAAGATGGCGTTTCGCAACGCTTAAGACCTGTGTTGATGACAGCATTAGTTGCTAGCCTTGGTTTTATTCCTATGGCCCTCAACTCAGGTGCAGGTGCCGAAGTGCAAAAGCCGTTAGCAACAGTCGTTATTGGCGGCATTATGACCTCAACATTACTGACTTTAGTTGTATTACCTGCCTTATACCAACTCGTTTACTCTTTTAAAAAAATTAAACTTACAAAATAAACAGGAAAAATAAAAAATGTTACAAATAAATACTAAACAAATATTTAAAGCAATGTTTCTTTTCGCAAGCACAATATTAATTGCTACTGGTTGCGCCAATACTGCGGTTAAAAACCAAAATGATATACATATCTTAAAAGTAAACTCTTCTAAAGCCAAAATCCTTAATGCGGAACTCTTCCAGTTGGGCGATAAATGGGTCTTGAAAGGTCGAATCAACCGCCTTCCTTCCTATAGAGGGCCAACTTATGGACATTTGCATATTTCTGTTATAAATCATCAGGGAAAAACTTTAACAGAGCATGATGTGAATTATATGAGAGAGAGTCGTAATTCAATTACAGCTAGCTTTAGGAAGGAGTTAACAATTAACTTAGCAGCTAACAGCACCATAAAAATTACTCATTTCCCAACAAAAACTCATTAAAAACCTTCCTTTGATTGCCTTATTCACAGGCAATCAAAGGAACAAATAGATTTTGTGCAAAATAACAAGCTATTTGGTGCTCTACAAGTAAAATACACTGATAATTTCAGAGATTATTTCACTTCTCGAGCTTGCCACTCTGGATAACCTTCAATCAAACGTTGGGCCTCATACCCCTTTGCATGTAGGGTTTCGATAGCCTGCTGTGACCACATACAATAAGGCCCACGACAATAGATGATGACCGGTTGCTGCGGGTTCAGCTGAGAAATACTTTTTGGCAATTCATCAATAGGTATATTGATAGCACTGGGAAGATGTCCCGCTGAAAATTCGTCCTGTGGGCGCACATCAAGCAATGTAAAAGGCTGATCGGAGAGTTGCATTTTTTTTAAAGCTTGCAAAGAAATAGGTTCAAACGGTGTATCTGGCTTGATGTGTTCGGCTAATAATGACTGCATTTCTTCCAGTTGGGTTTCAGCAACCTCTCGAAGGCTTACAATTAAGCGAAACACAGAGTCGTCACTTAAGGCGTAAATGATGCGTAGACCTTCGCGACGGTTTTTTACCAAACCAGCCTGCTTGAGATTCTGTAAATGCTTCGAAACATTGGCAACACTCAGCCCCAGTTTTTGATGGAGAGTATCTACATCGCACTCACCCTGTGTAAGTATATCCAGAATCATCAGACGATTAGCTTGACCCAAGGATTTACTCACCTGTGCAAGTTGCTCAAATAAATTGCGTTTAAGTGGTTGAGATGACATTGTTCAAAATTCTTCTATACATAGAAAATTCATTCTATATGAAAAAACGACAGTTACACCATCTAAATGATGTGTAATGCCGGATTGCTGTGAGTCGAATCTATTTAGTTGCAATGACCGCAAAGTGCCACGGACAGCTATCACTAATGTCTGGGTTTCGAACCAGATTGAATCCAGCTTCCAGACACCACTGATTCACAGTTTCAGGAGTTGGTCGTAACGCTAAATCGGGTCCACGGGGCGTTTCAATATCGCTACGCCAATGAATAATCAGAAGATGTCCTCCTGAATCTAAGATGTCATAAACATGGCTTAATAAACGCTGAGGATTGCCAAAGTGTAACAAGTTAAATGCCGTTACCAAACTAAGCGAACCAGAATCCATTCCAGTCCCCTCTGATAAGACATCCTTACAATGAATCTGCAATCTATCTGGAGTGAAATCATTAAACCGCGCTTGCAAAGCTGAACATATTTCAGGCTCAATATCATAGGCATGGATTTTTCCTTTAACAGATTCCATCAAAGCCTCGGTAAAGGTGCCATAACCCGCACCGAGTTCAGCTACATCTCCTGCCAGATATGCATCTGGTAGAAGTGTTTGCATCAGTCCGGTAGGGTCAAAAAAGCTTTCCCATAAATCTTGTTCTGGCATGTCGCTTTGCGGAACTTTCATTTATAGCAATCCATTGAGTTAAATTTCGGCAATTAACGTTATTGCCAACGTGACTCTAAACGAATACCTGTATAAGCGCCAGCGAGGATAGATACTAAGGCGACAAATGACCCTAAAGCAAGCGTCGCCGAGCCGGAAAGACCATGACCGATTGAGCATCCCATTGCCAATACAGCGCCAAATCCAACCAACAAGGCTCCAAGGCTTGAAATGATAAAGTCTCTGCCTGATGAAAAGCCTTCCAATTTAAAGCTTCCTTGAAGTAGCGAGCTGATAGCCGAGCCAATGACCATGCCTAATACAGCAATTACGCCAAAACTTACTAACGCCCAATGCGTTTCAGATAGCCAGTAAACGACATCGCCCATCGGAGCGGCAAACGTAAATGATTGAGTGCCTAGTCCCGCTGGTGGAGTATCCATAAAAGACGCCTCACCTTGAATATACTCAGCATAAGTACCACCTGTAAGGCTATATCCTGCTGTAATCACACCACCAATAATCAAAGCCGTTGCGATTGGCTTAGCCTGTTTAAATGTAGAGGATTTTAGCAACCAGAAGAAGACGCCAAGGCCGATTAATACACCCAAAATCCAACGCAATGTAGCTGTGTACTCACTTTTGCCACTGACGATGCTGGCAAGATCTTGCGCACCGCTTTGTTCAAAAGTTACGCTCAACGGAGATACAATTGGCAAGACCCAATTTGCATAAAAATCTGTGCGTGTTATCAAATAGGCCATCAGAGACATCAATGCAACCAGCCACACGGCTTTAAAGCTTCCTTGTCCAACACGTACCAGATTACGCATCCCGCATCCAGCCGCTAAAACCATGCCGAAGCCGAAAATGAACCCGCCAATGATATAGCGTCCCCAACTAAATTCAGCACTGCGATACGGAGGCATCGTCTGTGAAAGATCTACCCAGCCGGCACCCTCAACAATCGATGTGAAAATCATGGCCGCTGCTATTGCGCCGAAATAAGTTCCTAAACGGGCAAATTGTTTTTGACTCATCCAATCACGCATACCACCGACAGGACAAAACGCACTGCGTTGAGCGGTAAACCCGAAGATTACTGCTAATGCCAATATACCAATGTAATAAGGCCAGAATGCCGTTAATAATTCCATATTTGTTTTCCTCGGTGCATCCAATAAATCTCGCTTATGAGACTCAAGGATGTCTATTACTTTTTATTTCTTATTAAAGGTTATGATTTTTGGCTAGGGTTAAGATTGAAGGCCACAATGCCTTTCATCGCGTCCGGCTCTGGTAGAACTGTTCCCGCGACCTGTTTTACAAACGCTTCACGGTCCAGCTTTAGCGTAGCGTTGTAACGTTTTTCAAAACCAAGGGTAGACATAGGTTTCCCGCTGATGCCTGCACCGCATACACTGCCTGCTTGAGCCCCTGGCAGAATTTCCATGGTGTCCGACAGAGGCAGGATACGTCCGTGAATAGAGTCGTATAGCTTATTGGCCATTTCCTCTTCTCTTCCGTGAAGATCCGGACGCCCGACACTGCCTACAAACAATGTGTGACCCGTTACCAGAAACCAAGGCTCGTCTGCTCGGGAACGGTCTGTCACCATTAATATAATGCTGTCATCCGTATGTCCCGGTGTATACATGACGTCGACTTCTACGTTTCCAGCTTTCACGATTTGACGGTCATCCAGTGGCATAAAATCGCACTGTGCAGGAGAATCTTTGTGCAAGGCGTATTGCCCACCACTTCTTTGTGCTAACTCATAGCCTCCAGAATAGTGATCTGCATGAACATGTGTATCGATAACGTAGGCTATTTTGATGCCCTTTTTCTCCGCCACATCCAAATACAAATCAATTTCATCTTGATGAACATCTACAGCAATGCCTAAACCTTGGCCAACACAACCTAACAGATAAGACAAAGAACCCGGTTCTGATGCCGGCGTATGCTGAAATAAAAACATGAGTATATTCCTCTATGACTTCCAAAAGTTCTAAATGCATGTTGAATGCACACTGCTTAGTTAAGCACCAATATTCAACCATTTAGTTGAATATAAGCCACTATACCCACCTTCAATTCTTTATTCAACCAAATGGTTGAATAAAGTTTTTTATGCTTCATCAATTCTTTTAGGGGAAAAAAGATCCACCTGGTTTGCTTTATTTAGCCATAGCCCGTACCATTCAACCAATCAGTTGAATTATATTTTTCTCAGGAGCAACACATGTCTCTCACTTCAAACATCGAACACGGCATCCATGTCAACCTACAGCAAATCATTCAGCAGTTGATACAGGTGTTTCTTGTTGGCCTAACCATTGGAATGACCCGCACCGTTGTGCCGGGACTAGCAGAAAGTGAGTTTGGACTCGTAGCACAAGCTTTTATGAGTTTGGCTTTGTTTGTCGTAATCTTTGGGCTTGTTAAAGCCATTATGAATTTGCTGGCCGGTCATCTTAGTGACCGTTTTGGCCGTCGCCGCTTATTGATTGCTGGTTGGCTTCTAGCTATACCTGTCCCACTTCTAATTTTTTATGCTCAATCGTGGGCATGGATATTATGGGCGATGGTTTTTCTGGGGCTTAACCAAGGTTTGTGTTGGTCAATGTCTCTTAACAGCAAACTGGATTTGGCAAAAGCAAGCCAGAAAGGTTTGATCAACGGATTTAACGAATTCTCAGGTTACGCAGCAGTAGGTATTGCTGGCTGGATTACTGCCTATTTGGCGGAACAGTATGGTGCTCGCGAGGCGTTACTCGGATTTGGGTTAGTTGTCATCGGTCTTGGGTTATTTCTAGCATTATGGAAAGTAATCGATACCCACCCATGGTCAAAATTGCATCAAGAAGTTCACCGAGAGGCCTTGGCAGCTAAAGGCGAAACCGTCAGTAATGAGCCGGTTTCACTGAAAAGTATGATGATTTATGCCACATTCAAGCAAAAAGAGCTGATGGCCCTCAATCAGGCAGGGCTTGTAGAGAAATTCATTGATGCACTGGTATGGGTTTTTATGCCGGTATTCTTAATGAGTCAAGCTCAAACTCTAATTCAAGCCAGCGCAATTATCGCTATTTATGGTGTGGTATGGGGTGCATCACAGTTGATTACCGGACCTCTATCCGATAAATGGGGGCGCCGTGGATTAATCGTAGGAGGCTTTTGGCTTTGCGGAATCAGTAGCCTCTTATTTGTCTGGGTTGAAAGCGTTTGGGCATGGTCATTATTGGCGGCTGCAATGGGCTTTGGAATGGCCATGCTTTACCCGACATTGGGTGCCGCTGTGGCGGATGTTAGCGAACCTAAATGGCGAGCCAGTATTTTGGGAATTTATCGTTTTTGGCGTGATTTTGGTTACGCAGCAGGAGCTTTACTAATGGGGATCTTGGCGTTCTATACTGAATCGATCGTTTGGCCTTTCTATTTCGTGGGCGTAATGATGTTATTGTCCGGCCTGTGGGTCAAACTTGCGTTAAAACCTAATGAGGCGTAACAGTTTATAAATTTAGGATGATAAAGATTTTTGAATACTTATATGTATAATTTTTAACATAAAGCCCTTATCGTTGATAAGACATGGTTTTTATTCCAATCAAAGGAGATAGGTTATGAAAAAAACATCGACATCTTTTCTTTCATTCTTGTTAGGTATGCAACTACTACTGTCTGCATTCTCAGCCCATGCGACAGAAATGAAAGAGATTAAGCAAACTTACAATGGTCTAACGGTCAATGCAAACCTGATGATGGTGGACGGAAAAGGTTATGGCGATGAAATGGTATTGCTAACACATGGTACATTAACGCATAAAGACCGTTCCACCTATGCACAACTACAAAAAAATCTAGCTTCACAAGGTGTTAGCTCGCTTGCAATTAACCTTTCTCTAGGGGTGAATGATCGACATGGCGAGTACGATTGTGCCGTGCCTCACACTCATAAACATACTGATGCGCTTCAAGAGATTGGTTTTTGGCTAAACTGGTTAAAGAAGCAGGGCACTAAGCAAGTTACCCTAATGGGGCATTCGCGCGGTGGGAATCAGACTGCTTGGTACGCGGTCGCGCATGACAGTGATGCAATTAAGGATGTGGTATTGATTGCACCTGCTACTGGTGAACAGCAGTCTGCTGATGAGTATGAACATAAGTATGGTAAGCCTCTTGAACCAATCTTGGAAAAAGCCAAGGCACTGGTTGCAGAAGGAAAAGGTGATACCATGCTCAAAGATACAGACTTTATCTACTGTAAAAAAGCTCAGGTAACTGCGGCATCATTTGTTGATTACTATGATCCAAAACCACAGTTTGACACCCCTACAGTTTTACAAAATGTTAAAAAGCCGACATTGGTGATTATGGGAAGTGCAGACACTGTCGTGCCTGACCTTCCAGAAAAAATCAAACCTCTTGTGGATTCTGGGAAGGTAAAGACCTTGATGCTAGAAGATGCTGACCACCTTTTCCTCGATTTTGCGAATGAAGATATGGCGACAGCCGTTGTGGAATTTATTCAAGCTAACTGACTTTAACTTTTTCAATCCTACCGCCCTTTCTTATCAAGGGTGGGAGGAAAGTGTTTTTACTTGTTTTCAGCAAATGGAGGCTGTATGAAAGTACTCTTGATTTTCAATAAAGAGCCTTATGATGGTACTGATGTCACTTGGAATGGCTTGAGACTAGCTAACCAATTACATGAAGATAATCATGAAGTCAGAATATTTATTATGAATGATGCGGTTGATTTAGTCCGAGACATAAATGTTGACAATCAAACCTATGATCAAGATCTGGTCTCCATTCTGAATAATCTTATTGAAAAAGGAGTTGAAATAAAAGCTTGTGGAACCTGTATGTCGCGTTGCGGCATATATAAAAACAAGCCATATATTCTCGGCGTTGACAAATCTACTATGAAAGACTTATCTAACTGGGTGACAAGTAGCGACAGGGTCATAAATTTATAATATTTTTCAGCCAATTAGCAGCAACCATTTGTATCTTTTGAAGTTGCACAACAAGTCTATTTCCCTTATCTACGCTAGTTGCATTACAGCAAGATGAGCTGGTTTGTCTCGCTCTATCTGCAGCAAGGCAATTGGTTTTCACACTATCCAGATAAAATACCAGTTGTGTACCTGTCTTTTTATAATCAATAATCTCAAATAGTGCAAACAATGACATTTCACCAACTTCTACTTGATATTCAATTATGACTACCGATTCACTTTCACCAGAGTTCAATACACTCTGACTCTGTTCTATAATTTTCAATACCCTTGAGCTAGTCAGTTTGTGATCTAAATCATCACCTAACCATAGTTGAAAATGAACAGCCTGTTCATGTCGCGTAACACCACCGCAATCAATCAAATTACGGCTGACCACTCAAATATCTGTTATATGAAATTGTGTAGGAATCACACGTCCATCAGGCAATATAAATTTGATTGAACGTTCTGATACTTCTCTCATTAATTCGCGAAATAAATGAAATTTCATATAACACCTCGTTCAAAGTGGATCCATTTAAATAGCAATTTATAGGAAGGGTAAAACAGCAATTACTGGGGAAATTGTTACAGCAACACTATGTTATTTTGACCAGTAATACCCACTTAAGCTTAATTGGTTCAGTGAATCGCCACTAATTTAGGGGAGGGTTACACCCCCATCTCCTTTCTTAGTTCTTTTAACCAAATTGCAGGTCTTTCCACACCTTTCTTTAAATATTCGCTTTCTATGTCCCTTGCCAAGCGAATACCTTCGGGACCTTCGCTTATTAAACTAGAGAATAGCTGGCGTATAGCATCCTCAGGGTAATCAGGAGTTGAGCCGTTTAGCATTTTCTTCCAGATATCATATGATTCATACGGTTGTGATTTACTAATTTCTGCAATAGTAGACAATAATTCATATGAGTTATGAGACTCATCGGAATAAGGCGCAATTGCATGTAGTAGGGTTCGTCTTTCATCATCGATATGATCAACAAACACAGCCCAGTGACACAAACCAGAAGCAAGTCGCCTCCCATCACGAGTTTCTACGTCTATAAGGTTTAGAATTCTAGGCCAGAGCTCATAGACTTTATTGCGAAGATCGATATCGTCCCTTTTCCGTAAGGTCCATATAAACCATATCAAATGACTAATCTCTTTTATTTGTCCACGTTCTAAGATAACCCTTATTAAACTATCTTTATCATCAATACTTTCGAAATCATTTAGATAGGCGACAACAATATTCTCTATAGCTCTTTCTTCTACCTTGTCTTTAAGGTTTTCGTCATCTAAGGCTTTTAATAAGTCTCCATGTGATTTTAAGAATTTAAATATTGGTTCATAGACTGTTCCAACATATGAATACCCCTGCATTGCACAAAGCCATTTAATGTAGTTATTCTGATCAAAGATAGTATCTAGATTATCGATAACCCAATCTTTAGACATGTACAAAAAGTTAGGCAAGTAATTAGTCACGAGCGTAGAAAATTCATATTCAGGATTATCGGAATCTGCCAATTTCAATTCCGTGTCATAGCGTGGCTGAAAATGATTCCAGATTTCTGAATGATCTTTATTGTTACGCTTGTCTGAAAGTCGACACAAACGTAAAGCCAAATTTATTAAAGCCTCAAGACAATGTCCTCTTGGGCTATTTATGGCTATAGAAACAGCATCACTACCTGTATTGAACTCATGACCAGTTTCGTTATCTAATATAATATTGATTATATCCTCGGCGATTTTTGAGTATTCTTCACCAAAAGCATGCTCATCTTTTCTTGTGCCAGACTGTATTAGACGACCTATACTGCTTATGATCCAGTACCTGTTAGCAACGAAGTGTTTTTGTTCTTTTGTATTTTTTTCATGCCAGAAATCTTCATGTTTTATTACATAGAAACAGAAAGTTAATAACTCCCCCCAAAGATCATTCCATGGAAGTTTTGCGTCTTCATTCCATAACTCAGCATATGCCTCGATTACTTCGTGAATATATGCCAATTTAAGATCAATGATTTTATTTAAATGCAAGTAATACTTAAGAGGCTCAGATTTAACTAATTGCCTGACGGATTTAACCAAGCCCTCTAAACCAGGCTCACGAAAGACTCCAGGATCTTCATACCCTTGGAGCGTTCTGATTAGGTCATCAATTGATAACGCCTTAAGATCATCAAGCGGTATAGGTGATTCATTACCACCCCTGCCTACAGACATATAGCTTGAAAAATCAGGGTGTTCAGGTTCTGTTTTAGCTATTTTAATATTATGCTGATATAGCTTCTCTTCATTCTCTCCGTGTTCACGGATGGCAGCTAGCCATATTGCATGGTTATAAGCTGTTGCACCTTCATGAGGATTGTTGTCATCATCAAATCGCTCAATACTTGATATTAGAGACAAGGTGGTTTCTCTTTGTTCATTATTGAAACGATGGTAATTACATTTAAGAAAATGCCACATTTCATGCCTGTAATTACTTTCAAGATATATTTCATCTAGTAGCTTGTCAGTAACACCTGAAAGTATCTGATAATTGGCGTTAGTAGCATGAATGGCAAGCCTATGAACTATCTGGTAATCCGACTGAAGCATATTGTTAACGAATTGGTATGCTTCATCAGGTTTTGATTTTAAATAGCTACCTAGAGAGTCTCTGTATGCATGTACGAGTATATTTTCCGCATCATCTCTGTGCTTGTTTTGTGTGTGCTCTTCTATAGCTGGCCGCCATATTGCAGACCATTGATCATTTCCCTGGTCTACAATGATAGCGATTAGTTGCTTCTCGAATAGTTCTATAGCTTCTCTGCCGAGATGCAATCCAGAAAGCTCTGCCACTTTCGTAGTGATTTTCTCTGCATGGTAATAATCAAATCTGAGAGCAGCCTCTCGCTTAGTGCGTTCACCCAATTTTCTTTCGAAAATGACTATTTTATACAGATAATCAAGTATCTTAAGTGAAACCTTGAGAGCATGCTCATTATTAGAATTTAATAATGAAGGCAGCCACTTTTCGCCTATTTCCTGAGCAACAAGGCCACGTTCGTATATATCATCGAGCCAATAGTCAATTATCCATAAGTCATCAACAGCAATATATTGATATGGAATGTTTGTTAAGACTTGGGAAAATTGCCACCAAGTTTTGTAATTGCTAAAGTCATTTTCCTTTGCATATTTGGTGACATCTATGAGTATTTGTAGAAATAATTCGCAATATTTCTGATTATTATTAATAGATAATTCATGAGAAGTCTTTACCAAATAATCGGTAATAGGCCAGACAGATATATTTACGTAACCTTCTTCCTTTGCTGGAACAGGTGCGGGATTATTGCTAGGGTTGAAGTACCCCCTTTCATTTAAGGAGTTAAACCACTTGAGTCCTTTCACTTTTCTAAAAAAAAGAGGCTGAAGATCTACGTTTTGTTCAACACGTTGCAGAAGATCTAGTTCTTTGGCTGTTAGATCAGTCATCACCCAGAACCTCATCCATAAAGTCATTGTCGACTGCTAGAGGTGGTTTTCTTATCTCAATTAGGTTTACCCAGGATTTAACAATTCCTTCTAACTGATTATAGTTTTCATGGTCGCGAACAAACCCTAACAGATGAACGCCGAACGATTTTTCATAATAATTATGGAGGTTCTCATACAAAGGCCTTTGACTTAGAAAAAAGCCTTGAAGGGCGAAACGCCTTCTGTCTCTAGTTTGTGAGACTGAGCCTCTCCTCAAGATATGTTCAAGTATCTCAGCTTCTTCTAATCCATACCCAAGAAATAGAACGGTCTTTTTCTCGAATAATTCCCCTAAAAATTCCTGAACATTCTCATTATCATAGTGTTCAAGGTAATCCTTTGTTGTTACGATCATAGTACTGGGATTACTTTTTGCTCCATGCAAATGTACAACAGTCCCGGGTTCATTTAAAAGTTTTGCAAAAAAGTTATCCCTTTCAGAGACCCTGCTTACAGACACAGGAGTGGTTGAACCATCTTTGGTTTCTAAGAATCTTGGTGCCAATAATTCATCATAGTTGGTTGTTACACATGGGCATCCAATGTCATTTATAGATTTATAAATACTATCGCCTTCAGGTTTGTCCTTTAGGTGCTGGGCAATATTTAGATTGTAACCATTTTCTTTTGCAATTAAGTCTGCTATTGATAATTGTTTCTTTGGATCTAGGCTCTTTAATTGTTCTAATTCAGAATAATTCAAAAGCTCATTATCTCTTAAATCTTCTAGTACTAAACCAGCCAAATCACTCCAGGATGGCAACCCAAGAAGCATAGATGCGCCTGCACCGACGAAAAATACTAACTCACCATTTAGGCCAGCCTCAATTATCTCATCAGGCGGGCTAAATATTTCACGCAAATCAGGTGCTTTACTCATTATGATTGATGCTCACTTTCCCTGTTAGAAGGTCTTGCATAAGGCCGGGCTGAATCGCCACTAATTTTGTAAACACTTTAGTAAGCCACAATCTATCCCAACACTGTAATTATTACTTAATATCATTATCTATGAATCACCCTATATTTCAAATGTTAATCAAATCTTTTTAGCCACTTAATTAAGTGCATCATCAATGAATTTGAACCTTGTGATGAGTAGATTTCTTTTGTGCTCCTAAACACAAACAAAAATAAAACTGAAATTAACCCAGCTAACACGGATATAAAATATTCAAAGGAATGTGGATTATGGTGTTGCTGTTCAAAAATCTCCAAGTCACAAGGCTTACTTGGTGAAATCGCTATCAGCCCAGAAAAGACTCCTGAATTAGGGTAATGCAGATAGCCTCGATAACACTGTAGACTAGCTACTACATCTTCAGAGACACCATAATTTTCTGCCAGTTTCGCTTTAATTGCATTTTGCTCTTGATAATATTGAGGCGCATATTGAGATATCGCCCAGATAGACCAAATCACTATCGCAAATGAAAACACGCTAAAGACACGCTCAATCCAGATAATTTCTTGTGTGTTGTGATAAGCCATAAAGCCCTCCTTTCAATGAATGAATAACACCTTTCTCAATGAGAATATCCTATTTCGCAATTCCGTCAAATTTTGAGCCATTAACGAAAGGTTTATGGATAATTCAATTCAAACGGTTTAGATAATGCTTATTACAACCAATACTCAGCTCCGCAAAATGGAAGTAATCCGGCTTGTCCTGAAAAGCCATACTGTTTAATGATGCCGATGTACTTAAGCGGTCTGCCATCTTGATAGCATTGCCTGTGACATAGCGGCACATTCCTTGAGATTCTTTCCAGGTCAACAGATACTGCAAAGCCTCAGCTCCTGACTGCCAATACTCCTGTAAGGTGTTAAGAGGTTCTGCAAGCATCATTAACGTGAATTGTTCATGATCGATAAGCCGTCCTGCTGAGGTATGTTGAATAAGCCCCAGTGTTTTAACTTTGCCGATATCATGAAAAAGTGCGGCCACCACGGCGACTTCTTTTTCTTTAGTTGAGATATCCAACAAAGCCTCCACCGTCTGCTTGGTCATAAACGCGCACTCCAACGAGTGCATCAACAATCCTCCTGGAAAGCTGTGATGATGCCGCTTACTCGCCGGGATACTGACAAAAGTGGTCATTAATGAAGTATCCATCAAGACTTCTCTGGCAAACATGCGCAGTGGAATGACTTGCAGGCTCTCAATGAGGTCAAACAACTGATATAACGATCCAAAGTCATAACAGGCTTGATAGATGGGGAATAACTGCTCAAGTGTTAAGGTGCTTTTAAATAGACGCCAATTCAAAGCCATTTCGTTCGCATCTAACTCCACCCAAAGATATAAAGACTCGGTACTTTGTAGATGCAAGCTCTCGTAACGCTGACAGATCGAGCTGTAGAGTTGATTATCGACATTAATATAGTGCGTTAGGTGATCTTGGTCTATCAGGCTGACCTGACACCAACCGTAATCCGAACATCCTAAGTCGTGTCCAAAAACACCCGCATAACCAAGACGCTGCTTTCCTTTACCAACCTGCAAGTGGTTTTGTTCGCTATATGTGATGATAGGCTTCATTGATACACCTCCATCATTAACTGGTCTTTCAATCGGCTAATCAAGGTATCCAGTGCATCATCGGCATTCTGGATACCAGAAAGCTGCTCATAGACCCATAGCTGTAAAGCCTTTTTATTGGTTGAGCATTCACCATGACCCAAGACAAAGGTTAAATAATCGCCGTCATGAATCTTAAACAGATACATCAGGTTGTTGACCAATCTATTAACGACTCTAGGGTCTTCTATCGGATAGACGCCCTCCTCTGAAAACGGGTTAGTGATAGATGGATGCTGTCGTGTTAAAAATGGGGTTTGAATTAGATTACGGTTCATCATAGCGTACCTCCAAAATGAGATGGATTACCTGGATTAAGAAACTGATCCCAAAAAGCCGATTCTTCGGCTTCAGCTTGATTTAGATCAACTTCATCACTGACGGTAATAGTCGTATCTTCTGTGTCTTCCTTTTTCCCTTGACCATGAAAGCCGTCAATATTGGAAGCAAGCAGCCGTTCCATTGCCGAGCCATCTTTTCGCGTCAAGTTCGGCACATAACGCGCATAGACACTAAACAACATGGTGGTGGTACTATGCCCCATCTGTTTGGCAATCCAGTTTGGGTTTTCACCCGCGGCCAACCAAAGGGTGGCAGCGGTATGACGTGTTTGATATGGCTTGCGATATTTGATCTTGAGATAGGCCAATAAAGGCGTCCACACTCGTCTTAAAAAATTAGGTGTATGAACCGGAGAGCCGTTATTGGCGTAAAACACCAAGTCGGACTCTTTATTTCGGTTTTTATACCGATCTTTAAGACAGTTAAACACTAATGTCGACATTTCTATCTCTCGTTGAGAACCATCATTTTTGGTGTATTCCCAGCGTCCCATAGAAAAGGTTTCTCTAACGAGAATCTCCCGCCGTTCAAAATCGACGTTTTCCCATTTGAGGCCATCAATCTCACCGGTACGCATGCCGGTAAAGAACCGGACTAACAGATAGTCCCGCCAATCCGGTCGTACACTGGCTAAAATCAGATTCACCTCTTGAATAGAAAAAGGATCAATATGCACCTTTTCTTCTTTAAGTGGTTTGATATTGAGATGAGGTGGCGTAAAATTGAATCGGTCAGCCGCTTCATTCATAATCATATTAAGACACTTAATAAACTTGTTAATGGTCTTAGGCTTTAACTTACCGTCCGATTGTTTGGCGACGTTAGAACGGTATTTTAAAATGTCACTTTTGGTGATTTGGCTGACTTCCATTTTTCCAAAATGGGGAATCAGTCGACTTTTCAAATACCGCCAATAAGTCTCTGCGGTCGATTTTCGCCATGTTGGCTCCATTTCAGAAAACCACTCTTTGGCAAAATCCTTAAACAAAGGTGTTTCTCTATAACCTGGCCGCTGTCTAGCTTCAATCTCTGCTAATTTTTGCACCATAGGACTATTCGGAAAATATTTTCCATATTGAAACGCCCCCAAAGTAATCTCCGCTTGAATACGCTCCATAATCATTTCTAACTTTTTACGGTTAGCTTTTGTGTCTGGTAAAGAGGTATATTCACGACACCGATTTTTACAATATTGGAAATCAAAATATAAATTTCCGGTATTCGATTTAACTCTTATTTTTGCCATATATTAATCTCCCAACAAAAATTTGATTAATGTAGTCCCAGACATAAACCGCCATTAGCCATTGGAACTGCAAAATCAGATGATTCAGAGGCTTTATACATATCCTCTTCAATGTTCTCCCAGATGAATAAAATTTTTCGTTGCCCAAAAGGTCTAATGTAATGGCGACCTTCCAGTAAAACGCTATCTTTTAATTCATTACGGATGGTTCGCGGGTTGTACTTAATGCGTTCAGACAATTCTTCAGTAGTTAAATATGTAAAATCCATGTTAAAATCCTTTTCTAAAAACTAAACAAATAAATTCAATTCAATCGAAATAAAATTGATTTAGAATAGATTTTACATACATAAAATATATTTACAAGCATTTTTATTCATTTAAATTAAATAAAATTAGTTCTAAATAGATTTTTCCACTTAAAGGGATTGAGCATGATTAATTCGAACTTATCGACACTAATGGGAAGTAGACGCCTAAAGGTAATTGATGTGGCGCGAGAACTAGGAGTTAATAGGAGCTCGATTGATTTACTGTATAACAACCAAGCTAAACGAGTTGATTTGGAAACACTGGACAAACTGTGTAAATTCTTTGAATGCACACCAAATGACATTCTCAACTTCACAAATGAAGACAAATAAAGTCTTCATGTCAAAACCCACTGAAGACAAGACAAAACGTCTCCAATTTGTCCCTTTTTTGTCCCCAACAATTATTTATAAAAATAGCGAAATAATATTTGACAGTCGCGAAGCCCGTCTATACAATACGCTCCATCTGATTTAGGCCTGATAGCTCAGTCGGTAGAGCAAGGGATTGAAAATCCCTGTGTCCCTGGTTCGATTCCAGGTCAGGCCACCATCTTTTCAAGTTGTTTTGTGTAAAATAACTTACATGCGGGAGTGGTGGAATTGGTAGACACGCCAGATTTAGGTTCTGGTGCCTTTGGTGTGAGAGTTCGAGTCTCTCCTTCCGCACCATATTCAAAAGCCTCGGTTACATTAGTAATCGGGGCTTTTTTATTATCTATACAAAATCACTGGTGACGATACCAACGAAGTTAACTGACGGCGGCCTGGTCGACATAAAGTTTGTTTTGCCGCCCTTTCAACAAAGCAATCGGCAATGGTTGCTTATCAACCAACCACTGTTTTAAGGCATGATTTTTACCAGCCCCGGTCACCAGCTTTATCAAAAGACGGCTTTTACTGAAACTGATATAGTTCAAACTGACGCGCTCCGCAGGAGGTTTTGGGGAATGCTTATCTATAATAATCGGCGCGCAATTAAACCCTTTGGCATCGGCCGGAGTGCAATTGATCGGGGTCACCAGGTCACTTTCGTTATGTCCCGGAAACAGGCTCGCAGTGTGGCCGTCTTCACCCATTCCAACCAGCGCCAAATCAAACTCATCAACCGAGAAAATTTTACAGGCATAAGCATAGGCAGCCGTTTCCGCTCCCTGTTCGACCTCGATAAAATGCCTGTTCTGCTCTGGGATCAAAGAACCTTGCAACCAATGAACAAGCAATGCCTGACTGTTGCGTTCCGGGTCGGCCAATGGCAAGACTCGCTCGTCTCCCATATAGATCTGCCATTTACTCCAGTCCGTTGCACTTTGCGGTAAGGCCGACAACAACTGATAACACAAATTCGGGGTAGTACCACCTGCGGTAATAAAATGAAAAGCCGATTTTTCCTCAATCGCCTGATTAGCGATTTCCACAATCTCGGCAACCAACTGTTCCGCCAACTGCCGGCTATCGGCGAATACCTTGGCATTATCAGGCAGATACGGGTTCAGATTAGACTCACTCATTTTCCTAACCTTGGGTTTCCGCACAGTGCGGATTAATATAGGTTCGCCAACTCTGCTCAGGATGATCAAACAGTTTTTCAGAACCTTCCGGCCCCCAGGAACCTGCCGGGTAGGTATCGATATAATCGGTCTGATTAGCCCATTGCGACAGAATCGGGTCGACCACATTCCACGCCGCCTTGACCTCATCAAAACGCAGGAACAAAGAACGGTCGCCTTTAATCACATCCAACAGCAGTTCTTCATAGGCATCAATTTTAGTCAGCGGATCACATTGCATTGCCGCATCCAAACTGATTTGCTGGGTCTGGATCTCCAAACCGGGTTGCTTGGCAATCATTTCAATCTTAATGGATTCATTCGGCTGAATACCGAAGACAATCCAGTTCGGTTCCATTTTTTTCACTTGAGAGTCGCGAAAGAACTGCTTCGGCGGATGCTTGAAACAAATGGAGACCAGCATTTTCGACTGCTTCATATTCTTTCCGGTCTGGATATAAAACGGTACCCCTTCCCAACGCCAATTATCAATATAGACCTTCATCGCCGCATAGGTCTCGGTGACCGAATCTTCGGCGACGCCGGGCTTCGAGATAGCTGCAAACACTCTCGCCGTTGACATTGCCGCGAGCGTATTGGGGCACGATAGGCGGAAGAATTGACCTGATTCTTTTTAATCGGTCGAATGGAGCGTAACAGTTTAACCTTTTCATCACGTAAAGCTTCTGCATCCATCGAAGCGGGCGGCTCCATCGCCACCAAAGCCAAGAGTTGCAACAGATGGCTTTGAATCATATCTCGCAAAGCGCCGCTATTATCGTAATAACCGGCACGACTGCCGACCGGCTTGTCTTCAGAATGGGTAATCTGAATATGGTCTATCGCATTTCGGTTCCACAAAGGTTCCATAATGGCATTGGCAAAACGAAACACCAGAACATTCTGTACCATCCCTTTACCTAGATAATGGTCGATACGATAGGTCTGCTCTTCGGATAACGCCTGACTGATCCGGTTTTGCAGGGAAATTGCCGACTCAAGGTCATAACCGAACGGTTTTTCCAAGACGACACGTTTCCAGCCATTGGTTTCATCCAAAAGATCATTGTCATTCAAAGACTGGGTTACCTTGGCGAACAGATCAGGGCCTAGTGACAGATAAAACGCAATATTATGCGGGAATTCCGCCTGCTGTAAAAAATCCGCCAGCTTGGCAAAACCCAGTTCATCGTTAATATCGAGTTGGAAATAACACATACGTTTGGCAAAACGCTGAAACACCTTCTCGTCAATACCTCCGCGCGCCAAAGGTTCGATCTGCTCACGCAAATCTGCCATCCAATCATCCAGCTGCAAATCTCGGCGGCCTATGGCGACAATGCGCATCTCATCAGGCAGTCGATTGACGCTATCGAGATGATAGAAGGCCGGCATTAACTTGGTCAGCGATAAATTACCTGTGGCACCAAAAACAACATAGGTACAGCTATCCATAATGCAAAGCTCCTTTAGACCTCGTAGGTTGTTGAACTGACATCGCCACCCGACTCAATCCAATCGGTATGGAAAAACTCTCCACGTGGAGCATCGACGCGCTCATAGGTATGAGCTCCGAAATAATCGCGTTGTGCCTGCAATAGATTGGCCGGCACCACTTCACTGCGATAGCCGTCAAAGAACGCCAATGCCGAACTTAAGGCTGGTGCAGCGATCTGGCTTTGAATGGCAAACACCAGCGCTTTACGCCATTGCGGTTCGGCTTGTTTAATCGCCTTTTCAAAAAACACTGCCTGTAGCAAGTTTTCCAGTTCCGGTTTTGCCTCGTAAGCTTGTTTGATCTCTTCTAAAAATCGGCTGCGGATAATACAGCCGCCACGCCACATCAAAGCGATGCCGCCATAATTCAATTGCCAGCCATAGGCTTTAGCGGCTTCTGCCATCAACATATAGCCTTGAGTATAGGAGATGATTTTTGAGGCATATAGAGCATCATGAATCGCATCAATCAAGTCCGCTTTTTCCGCTTCACTGTAATTTGCCTTATTCTCGGTTGGATAGAGTTTAGCCGCCGTGACACGCTGGGTTTTCAATGCCGATAAACATCGCGCATAGACCGACTCGGTAATCAAGGTAACCGGGATACCGAGTTCAAGAGAACTGATACCTGTCCATTTCCCGGTACCTTTTTGGCCGGCGGCATCAAGAATCTTATCCACCAGCGGTTCGCCGTCTTTATCCTTGAAGGTCAAAATCTCGGCGGTAATTTCAATCAAGTAGGAGTCGAGTACACCTTGATTCCATTTGGCGAATACCTGCTGACATTCATCGGCCGACATTGACAAGCCTTCACGCATTAGCTGATAAGCTTCGGCAATTAACTGCATATCACCGTATTCAATGCCGTTGTGCACCATTTTCACATAGTGTCCGGCTCCCTTGTCGCCAACCCAATCACAACAAGGTTCTGTACCGGCCTTGGCGGCAATCGCCTGAAAAATCGGCTTGACGCTTTGCCACGCCTCGGCATTACCACCAGGCATAATAGAGGGGCCAAAACGAGCGCCTTCTTCGCCACCGGAAACACCGGTACCGATAAATAAAATGCCCTTTTCCGCCAAGCTTTCGGTGCGCCTATTGGAATCGGTATAAAGTGAATTGCCGCCATCAATAATAATGTCACCGGCATCAAGTAAAGGCACCAACTGATCAATAAAGGCATCGACCACTTCACCGGCCTTAACCATCAACATCACTTTGCGCGGAGCAGCAAGACTGTCGACAAGCTCCTGTAGCGAATAGGCGGCGGTGACGGGTAACTCATTGACACGACGATTGATAAAATCATCGGTTTTTTCTGAAGAACGGTTGTAAACACAGACATTAAAACCATGTTCAGCCATATTCAATACTAAGTTCTGGCCCATTACCGCCAGTCCGATCAGTCCAATATCTGCGCTTGCCATTGGTGACTCCTCATATTTCATGTTTATTCGTTTACCGCACGGGAATTGTTTGCTTTAAAACTTGCTACCAGAGGTTACTAATCCAGACCGTCTGGTAAGGTGCCAAGGTGATTTGCCCATATAGGTCCTCTATCATTTGACCGCTAATCAACTCTTTCCATTCATCCATATCAATCAGGTTAAGCTGGGTTAGATTCAATACCTGTGGCTGATTGGTAACATTATTGACGACAAAAATACTCTGATTGCGCATTAGACTCTGACGCCAGAAACCAAACAGGCCATCATCCAAGTGCAATGTAAACTGAGTGGCATTCGGGTGGAAGGCAGCCTGTTTTTTACGCAATTCAATCAAGCCTTTCATACCACTTAGCACCTGTGCATGCAGACTTTGCGGATCATCTAACAAGGGCTGCAGTTCTTCCAAAGGCCATTTCTTACGGTTGATATCTCGATTATGCTCCGTTTTTGCCAAAGTTTCATAATCATTTTCGGTAGCTAGGAATGAATGAATATAAATCGCCGGCACTCCTTCCAAGGCTATGGCAATCGCATGAGCACATAGCATTCGCGCCACCTGATATTCATCTTCCCCCTCATGGGTACCTTTAAAGGCATCGATCAGGGATATATTGATTTCATAAGGGCTCTTTTCACCGTTCAAGCCGGCGCGCCAAGAAACCTTGGCTCCGAATGACTGTAAGCTATGAATCATGTTCTGGATCTCTTCCGGATCAAGAATCCCCTCGGCCGGACGCACCCCAATCCCGTCATGACTGGCGATAAAGTTCAGATAGGTTGTCCCCATCTGTGCCGGTGGCATTGACATCAACCAAGTTTTCAAATGACGGGCAGAACCGCTTAACATGGCGTTAATTAATAGAGGTGGCAAAGAGAAGTTATAGACCATATGGGCTTCATTGGCATTACCAAAATAGGTCAAATTCTCTTTTTTCGGTACATTGGTTTCAGTGATGATAATCGCGGTCGGCAAACGGTATTCAATTAAGGCGCGCATCAACTGAATAGCCTGATGCGTTTGCGGTAAATGGATACAACTGGTACCAATCTCTTTCCACAAGAAACCGATGGCATCCAAACGGAAGATGCTCGCGCCATAATCGATATACATGGCGATTAAACGCATGACTTCGATAAACACATCAGGATTGGCGAAGTTCAAATCGATCTGGTCATGACTAAAGGTACACCAAACATATTTGTCACCATTTTTTGTAATGGTGTGACGCAATAACGGCGTAGTTCGCGGACGCACCACCGCCGATAAGTCTTCATCCGGCGAGGCTTGCACAAAGAAATCCTCATAGGTCGAATCGCCATCAATAAACGCTTTAAACCAAGGGTGTTCACTGGAACAATGATTCACTACCAGATCGGCCATAATTCGATAGCCATGGCTAATCTCTGTGACATCATGCCAATCGCCGAGCTGTGGATTGATTTTTTCATAATCGGAGACGGCAAAGCCGCCATCGGAACTGTATGGGTAATATGGCAAAATATGCACCATCGAGACCGATTCCTGCAGATTGTTATCGAGCATGGTCTTTAAGGTGTGTAGGGGCTTTTCGCCTTCGCTGATAATAGAATCTCCATAGGTGATCAGCATAATGTCCTGCTGATCCCAATGCGATTTATGCGGAACAGGCAGCTGCACAGTTTGCGCATCAATAGCGCTGATGGCGGTCAATCTTTGTGCTAATTCCAGTGCATCGCTTTGCGGATAGAGGCTCTCAATCAAAGGTACAATCCGTTCCATTAAGGCGCCATAGGCGGGCGTGAATTCACTGTATGAATGTTGCATATCTGCCTCTTATATTATGGGTTTTGACAATTTACAAACGTGGACTCTATTTAGCGTACTGCTGCATATCCGCATCTACAGCGGCAATAATATCGTCCATTATGTCCGGAAAAGCTGCCGACACCCTGTTCCAAGATGGAATAAACGGGGTTTCCATTGGCGACTCCAAAAAATGTTTTCCGGCTTTGATTATGTTTTCCGAAAACAGTTCAACAGCACACTCTTCTTTATGCACATCAAGCGTCAAACCATTCATAATCGCATCGTTACGATAAGATTCGATCAAATCCAGAGCGATGCGGTAATAGGTTGCCTTCAAGGAACGGAAACCCTCTTCGGTGAAAGTCACCCCTTCTGCCGCCAGCTTTCTAAAAAACGCCTTACTGATATCAATCGACATTTTCGACAGACCTTTTTTGGCGTCTTCCGCGGAAAGATCTTGATGCTTATGGTC
Source organism: Thiomicrorhabdus sediminis (assembly GCF_005885815.1). Classification (NCBI taxonomy): domain Bacteria; kingdom Pseudomonadati; phylum Pseudomonadota; class Gammaproteobacteria; order Thiotrichales; family Piscirickettsiaceae; genus Thiomicrorhabdus; species Thiomicrorhabdus sediminis. Next base: position 2,303,303 of record NZ_CP040602.1, read on the forward strand.
ATAAATATCGGCAATATCGACTTGGCAAATACGGTTAGAACTGATATTGCGCTTCATCTCCGACAAAACGCCGATTTCCAATCCCCAGTCGGATGGAATACGCAGGTCGGAAATCACCCCCTTGCGGAAGGCAAACTCACCGGCGAGCGGATAACGATAGGAGTCGATATGACTTAAATACTCATCGGCGCGCTCATTGACTTCACCGGCGGTTTTTTGTAAGGCGCGAATCAATGGCGTCACCAGCAAACGGGTCACGCGACCATTCATGGTCTGATTGGCAATTCGGGTATAAAAACCTTTGGCAAAATCATAGTTAAACTGTGGATTGGCGACCGGATAGATCAATTTCGCCAGTAAAGAACGGTCATAGGTGACAATATCGCAATCATGCAAAGCAACCGATTCGACCTTATTGGAACCCAAAACATAACCGATCATATACCACACATTACGCCCTTTGCCGGGGGCTTCCGGCGCAATCCCCTCTTCGACCAGTTTTTTGTGGATCGCTTTCATGCGCGGCCCATCATTCCAAATGACTTTGACGTTTTGTGGCAATACCGAGAAAAACTCCAAAGCATGTCGGTATTCGGATTCATCGGCGCGATCTAGGCCGATAATTATCTCTTCCAGATAATCGACCGATTTGAGCTCTTCCACAATGGTTTTTAATGCCGGGGTTTGAAGTTCAGAATACAGGCTCGGCAACACCAATCCCAATGGGCGTTTTTTACTGAATTTTTTTAAGTCAGCTTCCATCTCTTCCAGCGGTCGATCCACTAAATTATGTAAGGTAGTGATAATGCCATTCTGATAAAAATCCATAAAAAACTCCTTCCCATCTTTGGGATTCTTGTATTTAAGACAGCTTTATAAACGTGCAAACCATCCGTGATATATCCTATTAACCTGTTTCAACATCGCTGACATTTAATCTGTCAACCAATTCATAACCGCTTGATTCCAGCCCTTTGGGCCAAAATCATCCGACAACACAACCTTTGCGTGATTGACTTTCGGCGGCGCATTCACCGGAGAGCGAATGATTACCGGGCAATCACTGGCTTCAAGTAAAGCGATATCGTTATTACCATCCCCCAAAGCCATGGTTTCAATGGCATCCTGCCAATCCTGAAAATAATAGTTGCTCATATATTGCAACGCCTGGCCTTTATTGCTCGGCCCCATTAAATGGACAAAACGCCCGCCCTTAATCAATTGCCAATGAAACTCCGCCAACATCTCCTGAAGCTGATAGAGCTTAGTTTGAGAATCCTGCCACAATAAGGGTTCACTAAAATATCTCTGCTTGGCTTGTTCCGCTTTATGCAAAGGCAACCCGGTGGATTCGGCAACCTGTTGCGCACTCATTTCGGAAAAACCGATGCAATCGATATTTAATTGCTCGCGATAATTTCTGAACAGTTCAATCGCATCGGATAATTCCATCTCATTCATAGAGATATAGTCATAACCCTGTTCGGATTGTTCCACCTTGGTATGACTTGGTAAACACTCCGGCTTTAATTGACCTGGCGGCCAGAAAATCCCCGCACCGTTTTCAACGATAAACGCATAGGGGTTGTCGATCTCTTGTTTTAACTCAATTACCTCAGCCGCTGTTTTACTGGTTGTCATAATCCATGGAATGCCTTGCGCATTCAGTTCTGAAATCGCCGGTAAAGCGGCACTGAAATCGTAATCATGATGATCGAGCAATGTGCCGTCCAAATCGGTAAACAGTAGCTTTCTCACTTAACCATCCTTGGTTATTGCGGTTTAGCATTGCTAAACACCTTTGGCCTCTAAACCTTGAGGCCCTAAAAATAAAAACCGTTAAACTGGTCATCTGCCATTGCACTTTTATAAGGCAAAATAACAACAAATAAATCTATTAAGTGCAATCCGCGTGCCAACCTAGATAAACAAGATCTTTTCTGGCAATGCAAAGCAGTGTGTAAAAACAGTAACCGGCATTTATCAACAGGTGTTAACAATAATTAATAAAATCCAAATTAACTTTTTATTAACAATACCTTACTAATAAAACACCACCGAATCCAAACAACATTAATCAAAGCAAAATTCATTTTCAACTCAATATGCATCAGAACAAAAAAGCGAGCTATCATCGTTGCAAACAGGGCGCTACTTGCCGTTATGGCTACAATGACATTCGCTAAAACGCACCAATATAATGCACAAAACAATATCCTTTGTTATACGCTGAATGGCACTATTGACTAAAGAAATGACCGAACCGAAAAACGCTTAAATATGCTATCCTTATGACAATTTATTAAGCCAGTACAAGAACCGCGTTGAAGCGCCTTACCTCTTCTGCTGAAGCAAACCTTTCCCATAAACAGGAGCACAAAATGCCTTTACTAGACAGCTTTACCGTAGACCACACCATTATGAAAGCGCCAGCTGTGCGTGTTGCCAAAACCATGACGTCGCCATCAGGCGACACCATTACCGTATTTGATTTGCGTTTTAATAAACCGAATGAATCGATGATGGGCGAAAAAGGCATTCATACACTGGAACACCTGTTTGCCGGTTTTATGCGTGACCACCTGAATGGTGACAAGGTCGAAATCATCGATATTTCACCAATGGGCTGCCGCACCGGTTTCTATATGAGCTTGCTGGGTTCACCTGACGAGCAGCAAGTCGCCGATGCCTGGTTGGCATCAATGAAAGATGTATTAGCGGTTGAGCGAATGGAAGACATTCCAGAGTTGAACGAATACCAGTGCGGAACCTTTATGATGCACTCACTGGAAGAAGCGAAACAAATTGCCAACGACATTATCAGCCACGGTATCGGCGTTAATAAAAACCAGGAATTGGCGCTTTCGCAAAATAAACTGGAAGAACTAGGCAACCACGCTTAATTAAGGATTGGATATGAGCAAAATTGCCATTATCGGCGCAATGGATGAAGAAGTAACCCTTCTGCGCAGCAAATTAGAGAATATGCAAACCGAGCTTCATGCCGGTTTTGAGTACTACAGCGGCACTCTGCACGATCACCAGGTCGTATTACTGCGCTCAGGTATCGGTAAGGTCAATGCGGCAATCAGCACGACCTTGCTATTACAGGTTTTCCAGCCCGATTATGTGATCAATACCGGTTCTGCGGGCGGCTTTCATACCGACTTGGAAATTGGTGATATCGTGATCAGCAGCTCGGTATGCCATCACGATGTCGATGTCACTCCATTCGGCTATGACCTGGGACAGATCCCTGGTTTACCGACCTGCTTCCTACCGGACAGCAAACTTGTAGAGGCGGCTCAACAGAGCATTGAAGCCTTGCAAGAAGTCGCGCACATGCATGGTTTGATTGCTACCGGTGATCGCTTCATGCATGACCCGGATGATGTCAATAAAACCCGTGACAGTTTCCCGGAAATGATTGCCTGTGAAATGGAGGCGGCTGCGGTAGCGCAAGTCTGTCATACCTTTGACAAACCGTTTGTCATTATCCGCTCATTATCTGATATTGCCGGTAAAGAAAATGCCGTCAGTTTTGAAAAATACCTTGAGCAGGCAGCGACCCATTCCGCCAAAGTCATTATGGAAATGCTGAATCGCATCTAATGCAAATGCATTAATAAAAAGCCCGGTTTAAGCGGGCTTTTTTATAAACCCGCCAAAACTGTCTTGGTCACAGCCCAGACACTTCAAAGCGAACTTTAACGCTCGGCCAGATCACCTCGCTTTAATTGCTGAATTTGTCGAATAATCGGCTGGTAGAACAAGATAATGGCGACCATAGCGCCGAATAACGCCATTGCCATATCCGACTGGGTATCCCAGACATAGCCTTGGGTTCCCAAAAAAGACTCCGCCGCCTGCTCGGATAACAAAGCAACCCACCATTCGATTAATTCATAAAAAGCACTAATTGCCAGGGCAATACAAACACTGAAAAAACGAATCCAAGCGGCACTCTTGACCACTTCCAGACGAATCAGTATTTCTATCGCCAACATGGCCGGCACAAGCCCCTGGAAGAAATGACCGAGCTTGTCGTAGTTATTACGCTCGGAGCCCATCCATATAGCGATGTCATCAAATAAAGGCACCTCTGCATAGGTGTAATGACCACCAATCATCAAGACAATGCAGTGCAATAAAATAAACAGATATAACAATGGCGTTAACGGAAACTTTTTTCGGCTTAAAACAAGCAGGAACAGGGCGATAATTGCCGGCAAAACCTCTAAAAACCACGTATAGCCATCAAAAGGCTTATATGCCGACCAGCTAAATACGCTGAAAAAGATAATTAACCACAACCAGTTGATCATGGATAAAGAAAGAATTGAACTGTGTTGTTTTGAATTCATGGAGGCTCCACAGGAAGCATAAAAACCGCTATCCATTGTGCCACAGATGAAAGGCTTTGACTTAAGCAATCATCTCGGCAAATGCTTCACTATTTACCGGCTTACCCCAATATTCACCTTGTCCCATGGCGCAGCCGGCCTGCTGAACCATGTGCAACTGCTGGGCATCCTCCAAACCATTGGCAATAACACAGATATCCAAACTTTTAGCCATCATTACCAAAGCACTCAACCATTTCGATTGCGCATGCGCCACATCCAACTTAAGCTCTTGTACATTGAGCTGAGCCAATAAAGCGATATCAATCGGTGACGAAGCAATATCCGTCAACGTAATTTGAAAACCTGCATGACTCAACTGCATCAACACCTTAATCAATTGTTGGTCACTGTTTAGCTCCAGCGCTGAAAACTCGAGTTGGATCTGTGCCGGGGATAACTTGAACTTCTCAAGGCGTTGATTCATTAATTCAAGTAAATCGTTTTCTTGCCATAACGCCTTTACCACCGGTACCGATACCATCAAAGCATCTCGGCCTTTTGACCACTGCTGAAGATAGAACAGGCCAGAATCCAATAACCAAAGCCCCAAGCCATAATGTGCATTGGATTGTTCCAACTCGGCTGTCCAGCAATTAAGACGAGGATTGTCCAACTCACTATTTCGCCAATAAGCGGTTACGCTGGCACCAACGACTTTGTTGCCATGCAAATCAATCTGCGGTTCAAATAACAGCTCTATCTGATTATCGCTAACCGCCTGCTCAAGCTCTAACACTTGCGCGCTTTTTGCGGGAACCGCCCCCAAGTCACTATAGAAACGGAAGGTCTTGCGGCCACGATGTTTTGAATCATAAAGCGCCTTATCGGCATTCTCGATTAATTCAGCAGACGTGACCCCATCGCCCGGATAACGAGCCACGCCGATACTGGTAGAAACCTCGACATCCTTACCTGATAATAAGTAAGGACGGCCGACTTCATCAATAATGCGTTGGCAAATACTTTCCACCAATTCGCGGTCTTCTACATCGGCCAATAGAATCACGAACTCGTCGCCGCCTAAGCGACTGACAATATCACCTTCACGAACCGCAGAAATTAAACGCGCTCCGACATTCCTTAATAATTCATCACCGATTTGATGACCGCATTGGTCATTGACCAACTTAAAACCGTCTAAATCCAAAAACAACAGACTAAACTCGGCACTCTCATTCCGGGCATTGATAACCAACTTTTCCAAGGTGTTATGAAAATAGGCGCGGTTAGGCAAATGCGTTAAAGCATCGTAGTTTGCCTGACGAAACAGTTCACGAGTACGCTGCTGCACCTGCTGCTCGACCAAGCTTTGGATTTGTTCGTCCAAATCACCGGTGTGCGAAAAGCGGTTTTGCAGTCCACGCATTAAATTTTTAACGCTAAAGCCCTGTGGTCTTTGATGACGCTGCCAACTGCTTAATGAACGCGTCTGCTCGGATTCAAGCAAACGCGCCACATCACTTGCCGACTGACGTTCCGTTTTGACTGGATTGCTAAGTTCTAACATAGGCTACCCTCTTCGACCTTTTTCCTTGATCTTGCCACCGGGTTTAATTCAGTGTAAAAAATGGAAATACCGTATAATTAAAGTTTCGTATAATTCTGCCGTTAAACTGGCCTTATAAAATTTCTATTCGTCTTAAAGCAAAGGAGATGCCATGTCTGTTATTGGTACCCCATTTTCCCCTACAGCGGTTCGTGTTTTATTGTGTGGTGCCGGAGAACTCGGTAAAGAAGTCGCAATTGAATTACAACGTTTTGGTGTTGAAGTCATTGCTGCCGATCGCTACGCCAATGCCCCAGCCATGCAGGTTGCAGACCGCAGCCATGTTATTGATATGCTTGACGGAGAGGATTTAAGACGCATTATCGAATTGGAAAAACCGCATATGGTGGTGCCGGAAATAGAAGCCATTGCCACAGACACCTTGGTCGCCATGGAACAAGAAGGCATCAAGGTGATTCCCACCGCACGTGCCACTAAATTGACAATGAACCGTGAAGGTATTCGCCGTCTTGCCGCTGAGGAACTCGGCCTACCAACATCCGCCTATGAATTTGCTGACCAGTTTGACGACTTTGCTGCCGCCGTGGAACGTATCGGCATGCCCTGCGTTGTTAAACCGATTATGAGCTCTTCGGGAAAAGGTCAAAGCGTCATTAAAAGCGCAGCCGACATTGAAAGTGCATGGCAATATGCGCAAGAAGGCGGGCGCGCTGGAAAAGGCCGCGTGATTATCGAAGGTTTTGTCGATTTTGATTATGAAATCACCTTATTGACAGTTCGCCACCGTGACGGCATTAGCTTCTGCTCACCGATTGGCCATTACCAGGAAGACGGTGACTACCGTCAATCATGGCAACCTGCAGCAATGACCGAAACCGCATTAAAAAGCTCACAGGAAATTGCTGAAAAAGTCACCATGAACCTATGTGGTGAACAAGGACGCGGCATTTTCGGTGTTGAACTCTTTGTCAAAGGAGACAATGTCTATTTCAGCGAAGTTTCGCCTCGCCCACACGATACCGGCCTGGTGACTTTATTATCGCAAGATCTATCCGAGTTCGCGCTGCATGTCAGGGCGATTCTTGATTTGCCGATTCCAAACATTGTGCAGCATGGACCTTGTGCTTCAAGCGTTATTTTGCCGACCGGCACCTCCATGCAAACCAGCTTTAGCAATCTGTCAGAAGCGCTGGCAGAACCGGATACACAAATCAAACTTTTCGGTAAACCGGATATTTCCGGGCGCCGCCGCATGGGGGTTGCCATTGCTCGCGCAGAAACCGTTGAACAAGCGCTTGAAAAAGCCAAAAAAGCCGCTAATGCGGTTCAGGTCAGTTTTTAACTGCAAACTTACCCGTAAACATAGCCAATAAAACATTTTTTGCCGCTGTTAGAAATTTGACAGCGGCAATTTTTTACCCAATTCCCGCACCTTCCAAAGCCCACTTCTAAAAACACAAGCAACCCTATGTTTTCCCTATAAATCAACAAGATAAAAATACATCTCTTTTTATTTTAAGAAAATGGCACAGCTAATGCTGTACGGCAGACAAAGCAAAAACTTAAGTGTGAATGTCATTGTTGATCGCACGAAGAGTTTAAAACTTAACAGCACGCTAAACCACAAGGGAAACCAACATGACTTTGAATAACACAACAGCTGAATCAGTAAAGGCACCAATTCTTGAAGAATATCATCGCAACCAGGAAATGGAATCTCACCTAAAAGAAAACCCATATAAAACTGTTTTATTGCTATTGCAAGGAGCGGTCGATAAAGGTAACTTGGCAAAGGTTTGCCATCAAAGCCAGGCACTGGTGGAAAAGGGCTTCCACCTAGGCCGTATGACTACTATTCTGGATGCATTACGTGACCGTTTACACCTGTCTGAAAATGCGCCGATCGCGTTCGATTTGGATGAACTGTATCGTTATGCCGATCAAAGCATTCAAGAAGCGGTTTTTGAAAAAAACACCTTTTATCTAGATAGCGCAATCGAAATTCTTACCGAACTGCGCGACGCTTGGCTGACTATGATGAAGCAGGCCGGAGAATTAAGCGATAACGACTAATCACGACATCAGCAACGATCTTTCTTTTTAACCGGGCACTGCCCGGTTTTTTTATTGTCCACTACCCCCACAACGCTTATCATAAGATTCATTAAAACCCTTTTTTATCAGCTATTTAGGCAACAACAAATAGAATGATTAAGAAACCATGAATCTATTAGCACTCTCAAATAAAGAGTGCTAAAATAGAATTCATTAAGTTATTTGTTTAGGAGTTGAAATGATGTCAAAAAAGATCAATCAACAAGTCAAAGCCTCTCAAAGTTTGCCAGCATTAGCCAGCAACCCGGCTAATCTGATTCCTGGGCAGAATTTAGAGACTTATCTGCAAACCATACAAGCGATTACGCCACTTAACGCGGAAGAAGAACGCACCTTGGCGGAAAAGCTTTATTATGAAAAAGATGTTGAAGCCGCTCGCCATTTGATTCTTGCTTCTTTACGTTATGTAGTGCCGGTAGCACGATCTTATAAGGGCTACGGCTTGCCGCTCGGAGATATTATCCAAGAGGGTAATATCGGCCTAATGAAAGCGGTTAAGCGCTTTGATCCCGCAGAAAATGTACGCTTAATGACTTTTGCCGTACATTGGATTCGCGCCGAAATCAATGAGTATGTCATTCGTAACTGGCGTATTGTCAAAACCGCAACCACCAAAGCACAACGCAAACTGTTTTTTAAACTGCGCAGCACTAAGCGCGCGTTAGAATGGTTTAGCGATAAAGACGCCGATCAGGTTGCGCAAGAATTGGGTGTAAGCAAAAAAGACGTTCTGGAAATGGAAACACGTCTTTATGGTAAAGACCTGCCGGTTGATATGCGCGAAGAAGACGACAATGAAAATACCACCTTCCCGGTATTGATCTCGACGGAAGCTGATCCGGAAACCGCTATCCTGCAACAGGATCATGCCGATTATGAGCTAACTCGCATGCAAAATGCTCTGGCAACCTTGGATGATCGTAGCCGCAGCATTCTACAGCAACGCTGGCTAAGTGAGAAAAAAGTCGGTTTAAAAGAACTTTCTCAGCAATTTGGCGTCTCAATGGAGCGTATTCGCCAAATCGAGCAACAGGCACTGAATAAGCTTAAAGGCCAACTTACGGCATAACCACTCCTGCAAAAGAGAGCTTAACCGCTCTCTTTGCCTTATAGGCTAACCGCTTCGACTTGACTGTAGTCGAAATCCTCTTTGAACTCCTCTTTGATCTCCAGCACCCGATCCTTGTTGTTCAAGAACGCATCAACACATTGTGGGTCGAATGCGATGCCTTTTTGATCCTGTAAATACTCAAATACGTCATCAACAGGCAACGCAGCACGATAAATTCGGTCTGACGCTAAAGCGTCGAATACGTCGGCAACGGTGACGATCCTTCCTGCTAAAGGAATCTCCTCTCCGGACAAGCCATTGGGGTATCCAGACCCATTCCAACGTTCATGATGAGCAGAAATCACATCTCTTAATAAATCGACATGACGCAGATTGAGAAAATTGAAATTATTGATAATGTGATCGAGCATATTCAAACCTTCAACCACATGGGTCTGCATCAAACGATATTCTTCGTCATTAAGCTTCCCGGGTTTGAGTAGAATCCTGTCGGGAATTGCCACTTTGCCTATATCATGCAGAGGAGCATAACGCGTCATATATTCGATATATTCATCGGTTAAATCGAATTTATCGGCCAGTTCCGTGGCAATCAACTGCGTATAACGTGCCACACGAATAAGATGCTTGCCGGTTTCCGAATCGCGGATATTGGCAATATCCTTGGTGGTATTCACCATTCCGATTAATGCCATAACTGGCAAAGTCTCAGAAATAATCAGCGATTCAATCAAGCGCGAATACGAATGCAGATGACGAACCAGGGATTCAGTGAAATAATTTTCTTCGTCGGCATCAAAAAACACAAAGCCAAGCAGCTTATTGCCCATATAGAAAGGTTCTGTATAGCTGGCCTTAAAATGTTTGGCAACAACCTTGGAATGTTCGCTATAACCTTCCCGTATCGTTGACATATTTTGCAAAACCCTGCATTCACCGCTATCGGCAAGCTTGAGCAAAGACGGCACTTGGGCGAGGGGAACAGAATAATGATTAAGCAGATTCATATCGGGAGACGATTTGACAAAAGTATGTAACTTATCGGTCTGCTCATCATAAAGCGCTACGGCAATTCTGGCGATGCTCGGCCATTGCTCTCTAATATCGTCATGAAGCTGAAACAACTCTTCGCTAACCGTCTGAAAACGTCTTATCATCACCTAAGCCTTGAATATTGAAGCTTGTCTCTTAGGTCGATTATAACTTCCAGAATCAAAAGCTTGCATCAAAAAAATTGATGGTCAATACGAGTTCGGTTAACAAGCGCTAGCGGATAATCAAGCCAGCTCCAACATGGAATATTGAACGCTTAATACATGCTGCTCGTTAGGTAACACTGTAATAAAGTTATCTAGAACATTGCCACTTTCAACACAGACAAACTGCGTCCAGGCGTCGTTATGAATATCGGCAAACCCCTTGACGATATCTGCACCGGGATTCCAGACTACGCTTGAAGAAGCATTACGCTTGGCAATCTTGATTTGACGTTTATTATCGTTGTCGACTAAAAACACATTGCCTGTTTGGTTCAAAAACACCGAGTCTCTCGGTGGAGTCAATACCAATGGCCGTGCTTGCAATTCAGCCGAACTGTCTTCGACCAATTTATTGAGATGAGTCGAACCTTCTATACCTCTAATCTCAAGCCCCTCAGGAGCAAGGTTAAAATAGGTATGGAATGCTTCGGTGATGCTTAAGGTTTGATCACTCAAATTATGGGTGGTTAGGGTGAGAATCAGTGTTGGACCGATTTCAATGGTCAGCATGAGGGAAAATTTATGCGGCCATATTGCCAAAGTTTCCTCAGATGAATGGCAGACAAGAGATATTCGCGTCTCTCCGGTATCCAAGGTTTGCACCGTTTCCAGTTGCCAAGTCATATTACGCACAAAACCGTGTGCCGGCAAACTCGAATCACGCGCTTGGCCAAACCAAGGCCAGCAAACAGGAATGCCGCCTCTGACCGGCTTGGAACCGTCAAAAACCGCTTCACCGCTTACCCACAACAGCTCATGCTGCCCATGAGGCGCATAGCTCAATACCGATGCGCCATGAGTCGTGATCACCGCCTTGGCAAAATCATTATCGATTTCGATAATCTCAATACCGTGCTCTTGATTCAGCGCGACACCTTCAATCTCTTTGAGTTGGGAATAGATTTGACTCATAGCCCCCTCCGATTACTTAATCTGTGCGACGCGTCTCTCAAACCAGCCTCAACGCCACTCTGTTAAAGTTTGCTCTAGCAGGGCCGCCGGATAATCACTGGTGACATAGGCTTCGCCAATTCGTTTTAATAAAACCAAGCGAATTTTACCGGCCTGAACCTTTTTGTCTCCAGCCATTAAATCAAGAAACTGCTTATTATTCATCTGCTTAGATGATGGCGGCTTTATAGGTAATTTAGCACGCTCAAATATCTTCGCAATACGTACTTCATCTGATTCAGAAAGTAATCCCATTAACTTAGACAAGTATACCGCCTGCATGGTACCGGCGCTAACTCCCTCTCCATGAAGCCAATTGCCATATCCCATTCCGGCTTCGATAGCGTGGCCAAAAGTATGGCCTAAATTGAATAAAGCTCTTAATCCGGCCTCTTTTTCATCCAAGGCGACAATTTTTGCCTTGTTCTGACAAGAACGCTCAATCGCTTCCGATAAAGTTTGCGGGTCTCGCGCCAAGAGCTTTTCCAAATGCTCTTCAAGCCATTCAAAAAACGGCTCATCAACAATCAAACCGTACTTGATCACTTCGGCCAAGCCTGCTGACAGCTGGCGGTCTTCCAGAGTATTCAGGGTATCGGTATCAATCACCACGCATTGCGGCTGATGAAAGGCACCAATCATGTTTTTACCCATCGGGTGGTTAACCCCGGTTTTGCCGCCGACCGAAGAATCGACCTGCGACAATAGCGTGGTAGGCATTTGAATAAAATTCACGCCACGCTGGAAAGCGGCCGCGGCAAATCCGGTCATATCACCGATCACACCACCGCCTAGCGCAACCAAAGTACAGCTACGGTCAAAACGTTTACCGATTAATTCATCAAACACCAAATTCAATGTTTGCAGATTCTTATACTGCTCACCATCCGGCAGCACTACCGAATGGACATCAAACTCGGCAAAGGCCTTTTCGCAAGATTCCAAATACAACGGCGCAACCGTGGTATTGGTCACAATCAATACCTGTTTGCCTTTTACATAAGGCTTGACCAACTCGGCCTGCCCCATTAAGCCTTGACCGATAAAAATCGGATAGCTTCTTTCATCTAAATCAACATGTAATGTCTTCACAACAATCTCTTTAATTTTTCTGCACAGTGATCAAATCACTTGCTGTTCATTTAAACGCTCTATCACCTGTCTGACTACTCGGTGAACCGGTACCTGCTGGGTTTCAATCACCAAGTCGGCCATTTCCAAATACCAAGGTTCACGTCGCTGCATTAGCTCATCCAACACCTTTTGCGGATTATCGGTTTGCAGTAACGGACGATTACGATCATGACGGGTTCGAGCCAGCAACGCATCTACCGGTGATTTCAGGTATACAACAAAGCCACGACTGCGCAGATTCTGACGATTCGATTCGGTTTCGACCGCGCCACCCCCGGTGGCAAGAACCACCTGTGAGCGCTGCGTCAATTCATCAATCATACCGGCTTCACGGCTGCGAAAGCCTTGCTCACCTTCAATATCGAAAATCATCGGAATCGTGGCTCCGGTACGCGCTTCGATTTCATGGTCACTGTCGACAAATTCGTAATGCAGTTTTTCTGCCAACAACTTGCCTACCGTGGACTTTCCAGCCCCCATGGGGCCAACTAAAAATATGTTTTCTTTATGCATGAACGCTATTGTAGCGGAACTGATATTAATTTAGCTATCAACTCTGCTAAAATAGCGCATCATATTTAATAGTTGTTGAGAATTTATTAGCCCAAAATTAATCTGTGGCTAATCGCTAAGCATCAAGGAAATTCAGATGAAAGGTTCTTTATTTGTAGTGTCTGCGCCATCCGGAGCGGGAAAGACCTCTTTAGTTGCCAAATTAATTGAAAAAGATCCTGCCATTGTAGTGTCTATCTCCAGTACCACTCGTGATAAACGTCCTGGTGAAGAAAACGGCGTTAACTACCACTTTTTAAGCGTAGACGAATTTCAGCAAAGAATTGAGCAAGGCGACTTTCTAGAGCACGCTCAGGTGTTTGATAATTTTTACGGCACCTCAAAAAGCAGCGTTGAAAAACAACTGGGTGCCGGTAAAGATGTCATTCTTGAAATCGACTGGCAAGGTGCACAACAGGTTCGCAAATTGATGCCGGAAACCATCTCGATTTTTATCTTACCGCCGTCTAAACAAGAGCTGCGTCGCCGCTTGACCGGTCGAGGTACCGATAGCGAAGAGATTATTGAACGTCGAATGGCCGACGCGGAAAGCGAAATGTCTCACTATGCAGAATTTGATTACATCGTTATTAATAATAATTTCGATATCGCTTTAGAAGAACTCAATAGCATTTTTAAAGCTCAGAGACTGACACAACAGCGCCAGTACAGCAGCCATAAAAACTTGATTCATGGACTGTTTGAAAACTAACCAAACGTAAACTACCCAACACGCATTAGAAATTTTTTAGGAGTGGCCATGCCGGGCTTTGAACTTTTTGACGAAACTGAAAAACAACAGATTGATGAAGTAATGGAAAAAGGTTTCACCTTCCGTTACAACTTTGATGGCATGCGCAATGATGTCTGGAAAGCGCGTGAACTGGAAAACATGATTTGTGAAACCCTCGATATCAAGCATGCTCATTTGGTTTCCAGTGGTACCACCGCCTTAACTACAGCCTTGGCCGCCGCAGGAATTGGTGCCGGCGATGAAGTCATTGTGCCGCCGTTTACCTTTGTTGCCAGTGTCGAAGCGATTGTCTTGGCAGGAGCCATTCCGGTATTTGCCGAAATTGATGAAACCTTGACCTTGTCTCCTGCAGGTATCGAAGCGGTGATTACACCAAAAACCAAAGCGGTCAACTTTGTTCATATGTGCGGTTCTATGGGACATATGGATGAAATCAAAGCGATTTGCGACAAACACAATCTAGTACTGCTGGAAGACGCTTGTCAGGCAACCGGTGCAACCTATAAGGGCAAAGCATTGGGCAGCATCGGCCAAGTGGGAACCTTCTCATTTGATTCGGTGAAAACCATCTCTTGCGGAGAAGGCGGTGCGGTGTTGACCAATGATGAAAGCATCTATAACAACGCTCACATGTACTCCGACCACGGTCACGACCATATCGGCATGGATCGCGGTGCCGAAAGCCACCCGATTATGGGTAGCAACTACCGTATTTCGGAAATGAATGCCGCAGTAGGTGTCGCACAATGGAAAAAACTGGACCGCATTCTGGAGATCCAACGTCGTAATAAGAAAGCTTTGAAAGACGCACTTGCTCAATACCCGGAAGTTTCATTCCGGGTTTTACCAGACGAAGCCGGTGATAACGCCGGTTTTTTGAGCATTATGCTACCGACGGAAGCACGTGCCCAAGAAGTGACTAAAGCTTTGGGCGAAGCTGGTGTTCCAGCGGTATTTTACTGGTACGGCAATAATTGGCATTACTTGAAAAACTGGAAACATATCCATGAAATGAAAAGCTGTGCCAAGCTACCAATTGATTTAGTCGCCGATCGTCCGGATTACAACAATGTACAAACACCGCAATCCGATGCTATTATGAGCCGCACCATCTCGATGCTAATCCAATTGTCTTGGTCTGAACAAGACATTCAAAGCCGTATTGATGCGTTTGCAAAAGTTTTTAAGAAATAACCCTTTACCGATAGTAGGAAGCTGAACAATGAAATTCCGTAACTTTAAAACCGTCCCTAAAATGATTTTTGGTCGTGGTTCCTTTGACCAACTGGACGATGTTCTAGCCGACGAACGCAACTCAAGTGACGATTTTGTCGTCTTTCTGGTTGATGAAGTTCATAAAGATAAGCCTTTAGCGCAGCGCATTCCAACTATCGGTAAAGACATGCTGATTTGGCTGGATGTTACCGATGAACCGAAAACGACTTATGTCGATGCCTTGACCGAGCAGGTTCAAGCTTATGCCAAAGACAACGCTAACGGCAATAACCCGGTCAGCGTTGTCGGCATCGGTGGTGGTTCATCGCTGGATTTAGGTAAAGCGGTAGCCTTGATGCTAACCAATGAAGGTGGATCGGCCTCTTATCAGGGTTGGGATTTGATTAAGAACCCGGCGGTTCACCATATTGGTATCCCGACTATCTCAGGTACCGGTGCTGAAGCATCACGTACCACTGTATTGACCGGCCCTGATAAGAAATTGGGGATGAACTCGGATTACACCGTTTATGATCAGATCATTATGGATCCGGATCTAATCCAAGGCGTTCCAAAAGACCAGTGGTTCTATACCGGTATGGATTGTTATATCCACAACATCGAAGCCCTTAACGGCACTTACATCAATGAATTTGCCCGCGCTTTTGGTGAAAAATCACTAGACCTTTGTAATGAGGTTTTCCTACAAGACCACCCGGATTCAGATGAAAAACTGATGATGGCGTCTTATATGGGTGGACAGAGTATCGCCTACAGCCAGGTAGGTGCTTGTCACGCGCTGTCTTACGGACTTTCCTATGTAATGGGTTATCACCACGGCATCGGTAACTGTATCGCGTTTGATGTCTTGGACGATTTCTATCCGGAAGGCGTTAAGGTATTCCGTGAGATGATGAAAAAACACAATATCACGCTACCCAAAGGCATCACCAAAGACTTGAGTGAAGAAGATATGGAAAAGATGATCCGTACCGCTTCCGGTTTAGCGCCGCTTTGGGAAAACGTTTACGGGCCAAGCTGGAAAGAAAAGGTAACACCGGAACTTCTGCGCTCCCTATACTCAAAAATGTAATTTTTAGCTGGTGCTTTTTAGGTTTTGGCGGTGTTGTTGAATCGGTCATTGAGTATTACTCAATTCCCTTTTCAACGCCTAGCCAAATTCCTAAAAATCACCGCTAAAAAAACTTGTTAGTGGCTAAAGGCTAACTCTCAATTTCTAATCCACTTTTCATATCCACAACTTTTCGAGTCAATTTCATGAATACTTACGTTTTTATTCCTGCACGTTTTGGTTCTTCACGCTTACCGGGCAAGCCGTTGAAACTGATTGATGGCAAACCGATGATTCAGCATGTTTATGAACGAATTTCGAAAGCAAAAGGCTTAATGGGCGTTTATATTGCCACCGATGACGAGCGCATCAAAGAGGTGGTCGAAGGTTTTGGCGGTAAAGTGGTGATGACTCCAATAGAGGCGGCATCAGGCACTGATCGTATTGCAGCGGCGGCTAATGCCTTGGGGTTAAATGATGACGATTTGATCGTCAATGTGCAAGGTGATCAACCACTGGTTCATCATGAATCGATCGAAGACGTTATCGCGCCTTTCTTAGCCGATGATTACGATGGCAGCTTTGAAATGAGCACATTGTCTTTCAAGATCGTCAATGAAGCGGAAATCACCAACCCGAAAGACGTTAAATTAGTTACCGACTATAATGGTTTTGCCTTGTATTTCTCTCGTGCCACCATTCCTCATGGTCGCGACTACTGGGATCACGATAGCTTCAAGCACTTAGGTGTCTATGCCTATAGCAAACGTTTTGTCGATATCTTCAACGCTCTACCAATGGGACGCTTGGAGGACATTGAAAAACTCGAGCAGCTCCGTGCCTTGGAATATGGTCATAAGATCAAAGTGGTAGAAAGCCAATACGATTCTCCCGAAGTTGATCTTCCAGGAGATATCGCGATTATGGAAGCTTTACTCCAAGCCGGCCATTAAGCCTGGAGTTGTCAGAGTGATTTATCAGCTGTTAATTCGTATACTGAGCCCGCTGATTGCGTTGGCAATTATAGTGGACGCTTATAAACGTAATGGTGGCTGGCGCTTTATTAAGCAACGCTTTGGTTTTGCCTATACCAAACCGAATAAAAACGCCGATAAAGTCCTCTGGATTCATTGTGCTTCGATTGGCGAGGTCAATGCCGCTGCGCCACTGATTGAACAGCTGCTCAACAACACACCCGATCAAGCATTACTTGTCAGTACCAATACACCAACAGGCTACCAATATCTGAAAAGTCGCTTTGCCGATGGTGTCCTGCATGTTTACTGTCCACTAGATTACCCTTATGCCATTAAACGCTTGTTAAATAGTTTTGCGATTAGCGAACTCTGGGTTATGGAAACTGAAATCTGGCCGAATCTATTTAAAATTGCCTCTCAACAGCGCATCGTCATTAAGATTCTTAATGCGCGCCTGTCGCACAAAACCCTGCAAGCACCGAGCTGGTTAAAAAACCAATATCGTCAAAGCCTGTCTCGAGTTAGCCGTATCCTGGCTAGATCTGACGAAGAACGCGAACACTTTATTTCCATCGGTGCCGATGCGAAAAAAATCGAAGTCTTAGGCAACCTGAAATATGCCAATCGACCGGAAAACAGTGCCACTGCCAACAAAATAGGTCAACCCTATATTGTACTGGCATCCAGCCATGACCCGGAAGAAGCTGAAATCAGCAAAATCTGGATAGCTTTGCAACGCCCGGAATTGCTGGTTATAGCACCAAGACACAGCAAACGCGCAAAACAAATTGCCCGACAGCTTGGCGAACAGCAGATTAGCTCGGTTTTTTATAGTCAGATCCTTGCCCGAAGCAAACCATTACCGACAAAAAACCAGGTATTGATTATTGACCGGATGGGGCAATTATTATCTCTATTTAGCCAAGCCAAACTGGTCATTATGGGAGGCAGTTTCGTTGCCAAAGGTGGCCATAATATACTTGAACCGGCCAGTTTTGCCCGCGCCATTATCACCGGTCCGGACATGTCTGATTTTATTGATGAAACCTCGCAACTCTTAACTGATAATGGACTAATCCAATGTCAGGATTATGCCCAATTGGAACAACAGCTTAAAGCCTTAATTGATAATGAAACCGCGCGTAATGAGCTCGGCAAAAATGCCCAAGAATCGCTAAAAAAACAGACTCAAATATTACCGAATTATCTTCAAGCGTTAGGGCTACAATAACGTAGTAGGATAAAACTGCCATCTAAACCAAAGCGCAAATTGACAAGTAATCGGCTCAATTCCTCTCACAAATCAGTGAAAACATCTCAATCAAGCAAAAACAGTATAAATTTTTGATTTCATTTCAGTTAAAATAACTCTTTGCCTTAAATTTTATGCACAGGAAACAAAATTATGGCTCGAGTAACAGTAGAAGATTGCCTTGAACAGGTAGAGAACCGTTTTGAATTGGTTATTTTAAGTGCTAAACGTGCACGTCAGCTTGCTAATGGTGCTGAACCAACTCTAGAATGGGATAAAGACAAGCCAACAGTTATGGCTCTGCGCGAACTAGCGGAAAACACCATTGATGGTAAAGTGGTCATGGATGATCCTGACACACCACCATTCTTCAACTAATTCGCCTCTAATTAACTACTAGAGAGACGCTTAATTAGCACAGATGGTCACACCAAACTCATTACAAGGACTGATTGATAAAGCCTCGGCCTACCTATCCTACGAACAGGTCGAGCTGATTAAATCCGCCTATGAGTTTGGTGCGCTTGCCCATCAGGGTCAAACCCGCAAATCGGGGGAAGACTACATCTGGCACCCGGTCGCCGTTGCCGAAATCCTTGCCGAAATCCAACTCGATAAAGAAAGTCTGATTGCTGCAATCCTGCACGATGTAATTGAAGACACTCCCTATAGCAATCGGATATTGCCGAACGCTTTGGAGAGAATGTTGCCGAAATTGTCGATGGCGTCACCAAACTAGGTAAACTCGAATTCGACAACCCGCAAGAAGCGCAAGCGGAAAACTTCCGCAAAATGATTCTCGCCATGGCGCGTGACATTCGCGTTATTCTTATCAAGCTGGGTGACCGCTTGCACAATATGCGCACCTTGGGCGTGATGCGCCCCGATAAGCAACGCCGTATTGCCCATGAGACCTTGGATATATTCGCACCAATCGCTGGACGGTTAGGGATTAACGCCATCCGAATCGAGCTCGAAGACCTTGGCTTTAAAGCCATGCACCCTTTGCGCTTTGCGGTACTGGAAAGTGCTGTCAAAAAGGCACGCGGCAATCGTAAGGAAGTCATTGAACAGATTAGCGAGACCCTACAGAAACGCCTTCAGCAAGATAAGATTCCGGCGCAGGTTATCGGTCGAGAAAAACACCTCTACAGCCTTTACAAGAAAATGCGTAACAAGCGCCAGAGCTTTAACGACATTTTGGATATTTTTGCCTTCCGCATTATCGTCAATACCGCGGATGAATGTTACCGGACTCTAGGCTGTGTGCATTCGGTTTATAAACCTTTGCCACAGCGCTTTAAAGACTATATCGCGATCCCTAAATCGAATGGCTATCAGTCATTGCACACCTCTTTAAACGGTCCTTATGGCGTACATCTTGAAGTACAGATCCGTACCGAAGAGATGCACGAGGTTTCAGAGCATGGTATTGCCGCCCATTGGCAGTATAAACAAGGCAATGAAGACAATGAAACCACTACATCCTATGTCGATGTGCGCGCTCAGGAGTGGGTGAAAAACCTGCTGGAGATTCAGCAGAGCGCGGGGAATTCTCTAGACTTCTTGGAAAACGTCAAAATCGACTTATTCCCGGATGTCATCTATGTCTTCACTCCTAAAGGCGAGATTATCACTCTGCCTACCGGCTCAACCCCAGTAGACTTTGCTTATGCTGTGCATACCAATATCGGTCACAGTGCGGTCGGTTGTCGTATCGATAAACGCCTAGTGCCTTTGCGCACGCCTCTGGAAAGCGGCAAAACCATTCATATCATTAAGGGCAGCGAACAGCAGCCTAATCCATCATGGTTGAATTTCGTTAAAACCGCCAAGGCTCGTTCGCAGATCCGTCACTTTATGAAACATCAACAAAAAGGGGATGCGGTTAATCTGGGCGAACGTATGCTGAGTAAATCACTGCGTAAATTCAATATGGCCTATGAAGGCTTAACCGATGAAATTCGTCAGCACCTGATCGATACTTTAAAACTGCATGACTGGGAACAGCTGTTGATCGAACTTGGTTCAGGTAACCGCATGTCACCGTTAGTGGCTAAACAGATTCACGATATTGTGCTTGGCACCGATGATGAAATCGTACCGAAAAGCGATAACCCGGAACTCGCTCTACCTATTACCGGAACAGAAGGTATGGCGGTTCAATTTGCCAACTGCTGCCACCCTATTCCAGGAGATGAGATCATCGGCTTTATCAGCACCGAAAAAGGTCTGGTAATCCATCGTGAAAGTTGTCGCAACATCCGCAATATCAAAAACCAACCGGATAAATGTCTGGATGTGCAGTGGGACGAACAAGCCAATCAGAACACTTTCCTGGTAGAAATCCAGTTGGAAGCGAAGAACCAGCGCGGCACCTTGGCAACCGTTGCCAATGAAATCGCCAAAACCAATACCGATATCGAACGCGTACGCTCCGAAGACAAGGATGACAGCTACAGCCTGATGCACTTTGTTATCAATGTACGCGACCGAATTCATCTCGCCATGGTCATGAAGCACCTGAAACGCCTGTCTATTGTGGATAAGATCCACCGCATCTAAGTTTTCTCCAGCCATCGCAAGACAATTCCATTGGTGTTCTATAGCTCTGCAAACCGGCAAAGTTTTGCTAAAATGGCCGCATCAACCACTTTTGTAAAGGAAATCTTATGCGCGAAATCATCGCAACCGATAAAGCACCTCAAGCTATTGGCACTTATTCACAGGCTGTCAAAGTGGACAATACCGTTTACCTTTCAGGACAGATCGCTTTGATTCCGGAAACCATGAAACTCAAACAAGGCGAAATCAGTGAGCGCATTCATCAGGTATTTAAAAACTTGACTGCGGTTTGTGAAGCAGCGGGCGGAAGCTTACAGGATATCGTTAAGCTGAATATCTTTTTAACCGATATGAGCCACTTCGCCACCGTAAATGAAATTATGGCACAGTACTTCCAACAACCTTACCCGGCACGTGCTGCGGTAGCCGTAAAACAACTACCCAAAGATACCGACGTGGAAATGGACGGTGTCATGGTTCTATCTGCTTACTAAGCCAAAAATGCGAGTGCCGTTTTATCAATAGGCGGCACTTTCGGTCATCGACTCTTGCCACATCTTCTGATTCGATGACTGCAAATCGGCAGTGAACTTCTTGACCTTCTGTTGTGCCCGAGCGCATTGCAGATGCGTTAAATCCAAATGCTGCATTGAATTGACCGCCAAATCCTTCACTTCATTGGTGATATAACGTTGACTTTCGGTTTCGGCAACCACCATTCTTGCCACATTCAGCAAATGATTTAATTCATAGGCCTTGTTTAAGCCCTTGTCACATTTTTCAATCTCTTTATTCTGAAACAGAATACCGCAGTAGATAGAGTTCTTTACTCGCCATTTCTTGGCGACATAAATACCAATATGAGCATTGGTTGTACCAAAGGTTTCCATTTCAAGCTGCTCCGCCTTTGAAGGATAGGTCAAGCTATTCAGATAACAACTCTTGGCACGCTGTGCAGAGTAGTCATGCAATACCACATAGCCGATGTTATAAACTAAACCATAGAGGTAAGCATCACTGACCGGAAAACCTTTCATATTGCCCGCCAGTTCAGCCATCGCCGTTGCCATTTTAATGGCATGGTTAATCATTAATTCGGAATCGCTATGGCTTTTAAAACTAAATTCGATTGCTGAAGAGAAAAACACGGTGAAGACGCCTTTGGTGCCGAGAATACTTACTGCTTGCTTTGCAGAAGTGACCTCTTTTTTAGTCATAAAAGAAGCCACCGCTAAAAACTTGGTAAAAAGCTTGGGGTTGCGCTGAATACAAGAAACAATCACATTGACATCCGGCTCGGGTTTTAAGGATTCATTTTGTAAAACCGTTACCTCATTAGAAATTTTCGGAAGTTTCACCTTGTTGATAATCGACATCGCAATAGTCAGTTGCTGTTTCATGGCCTGCCATCTCTCCAATCAGAAATCTTAGTTGAGCAAAATAATTGATATCAATAACTTACGAAACGCAATTAAATCAAAATATAATTACAATTCCTATCAAATTAATATATAAATATTTTTATGCATCCCCAAACTTGAATCGGTTTGCGTAAAAGTCATTGTTAATCTACAGTTTGTTTTTAGCCATTAGGGCTCGATTTGCTACAATAACAGCAACTATTCAAGGCACCATGCGATGCACATTACAGATGATTTAACCTCTTTAAAAGGGGTTGGCGACAAGTTGGCGGAAAAACTGGCAAAGCTTGGCTTGGCTTCGGTTCAAGACCTATTATTTCATCTGCCTCTGCGCTATCAAGACAAGACCCGTGTTATCCCGATCGCCGATCTGTTGTTTGGCCAAGATGCGCTCATAGAAGGCGAAATCATCAGTCAGCACATGACCAAAACGCGCAACAGCAGCTTGCTTGTCAAAATTGCCGATGCCAATGGTCAAATCCTAAGCTGTCGTTTTTTTCACTTTCACTACCGACAGGCCCAACAATTCAAACGAGGCCAAATGCTAAGAGCTTATGGCGAAGTCCGTAACGGGCCAACCGGTCTTGAAATGGTTCACCCCTCTTACCAGCTGTTCAATCCCCAAAACCCACCGCCACTGGAAACTACCTTAACCCCGGTCTACCCGACTACCGAGGGCTTGGGTCAAGCCAGCTTATTAAAGCTGATCGATCAGGCGCTTGAATGCCTTAAAGAAAATCCTCTAGCGGAAATACTGCCGGACGAGTTGCTAAACGACTTAAAACTTCCCGGCATTAATCAGGCTTTACTGACTTTACATAAACCGCAAGCCAGTGATGATTTATATCTGATCAAAGGTTTTCAGCATCCAAGCCAACAGCGTTTGATTGTGGAAGAGCTGCTCAGTTCACAACTGGCATTACAGCTTATGCGCCAACAAGAAAAAGCCCACGGTGCGCCAAGCTTTGCAACCAGTCCGAGTTCAGAAAAACTGCTACAGCAACTGCCTTTTGAATTGACTTCCGCACAGCAACGCGTCTTGAATGAAATCAGCGATGATCTAAGCATGCCCCACCCTATGCAGCGTCTGGTTCAAGGCGATGTCGGCTCTGGAAAAACCGTTATTGCCGCACTGGCAGCGCTTTATGCCGCCGATAATGGCCATCAGGTGGTTGTCATGGCACCAACCGAGATTCTTGCCGAACAACACCTCAACGCATTTCTTGAGTGGCTCGAACCGCTTAATATCAAAGTCGCCTGGCTAAATGGTCGCATGAAGGCGGCGGAAAGACGCTATCAAATGGCTCTTATCGAGTCCGGCGAGGCGCAAGTTGTCATCGGAACCCATGCTTTATTTCAAGATGCGGTGGTATTCAATCAACTCGGCCTGGTAATTATCGATGAACAGCATCGCTTTGGGGTCCATCAACGTCTCGCTCTGCAGCAAAAAGGGAAAAAATTTGATGACAATGGTGAAGAAATTCATCCCCACCAACTAGTGATGACCGCCACCCCTATTCCGAGAACCTTAGCGATGACGGCTTATGGCGATCTGGATCTATCAATTATTGATGAGCTGCCACCGGGACGCAAACCGATTGAAACCGCCGTCATCAATAATGAAAAGCGCTTTGAGATCATGCAGCACCTTTATGCAAAATGTAAACAAGGGGTACAAGCCTACTGGGTATGTCCGCTTATCGAGGAATCTGAACTGTTGCACGCTCAAGCAGCCGAAGTCACCGCCACGCAATTCAGCGACAACTGGCCTGACTTGCGGATTGGCCTGGTGCATGGCCGCCTCAAAGGCGAAGAAAAAGCGCTGGTGATGAACGCTTTCAAAAACCACCAATTGGATTTACTGGTTGCCACCACCGTTATCGAAGTCGGCGTTAATGTTCCCAATGCCAGCCTGATGATTATCGAAAACGCCGAGCGCCTTGGGCTGGCACAATTACACCAATTACGAGGCCGGGTTGGTCGAGGTGATTTACAAAGTCATTGTGTGTTGCTCTATCAGGCACCTCTTTCGGAAACTGGTAAAGCGCGTTTGAACATTATGCGCGACAGTAATGACGGCTTTGTCATCGCCGAGGAGGATCTGAAAATCCGTGGCCCGGGTGAGATACTGGGCACCCGTCAGACAGGTGGTCTGCAGTTCCGCATTGCTGACCTCAAACGCGATGCGAAGTGGATTCCCACAGTACAGAAGTGGGCGCAGATCCTGAGCCAATCCAATCGTTACAATAATCCATTGCAAGCACGTTGGATCGGCCATAGAATGGATTATCAACACGCTTAAGAGAAATGAGGTTTAGCCTGATGGAGGGTTAAATGAATTCCACGCCTTTCAAAGTCAAACTGATTACCTACTTTTTCAGTTTATTATTGCTGACTGCCGGCAGTTTGATTTATCTGCAATATTATTTTAGTGAAAAACTCGCCATGCAAGCTGGTGACCAGGCATTTGAATCCATTCTCAATAACCTCCATGACTTTCAAAAATCACAAGACCGGCAAAGCGAAGCCTTTCTCGAAATCATCTCAACCTATCCTCAGTTATCCCAACCGGTAAGCTTGGATGAGGAATACCCGTTACAAACCCCGTTTATTAAGATCTTAAGCCAGAACCTTAACGCCTATGCCATCTATTGGGCTAACCTCAAAGGAGACTTTTTCGAGGTTATCAATATGCACCACTCTCCGTTGCTATATAAACAGCTGAAAGCACCACTGAATGCGCGATGGGGAATTATAAAACTCAGTCAAGACAGTGATTTCAAAATCAAACACTATATATTTTTGGACTCAAATTTGAATAGTATCGCCACAAGAAATGAAGCCACCGACTACAAAGCCTATCTTCGCCATTGGTTTGTCGGCGCGCAAAATAACCGTGGTGTCACTCGTTCCGCCCCCTATCTTTTTCAGCATTTACAGCTCTATGGCATCACCTATTCGAAATTCATCCGATCCCAACAGGTCGTTGTAGCGGTTGACTACACTAACAGTGAAATTGAAAACCTGCTTAAACAAGCCAAACCATCAAAAGACAGCTACATATTTATGTTTAACGAGAATGCCGAACTCCTAATGGATTCAAACGGCAATCGTGAAACTGCCGAAAAAGTGAATACCAGTCTACAACTCTATGAACAGCTTAAACCTCTGCTAAACAAGTCCAGCGGTGCGAAACCGCAAGAAATAACGGTTAACAACCGCCGCTACCTAGCTCGATTTGTCAATACAGACGCCCAGCAGGAGCACCGCCTGAACTTGGCCATGCTGATACCGATGAACGACCTTACAGAGCCCTATCGCGCACAAATTCAATTATCACTATTGGTCGCGCTGATTATTCTGCTTATCCTGATACCGCTGATATTTCTATTTGCCCGTAATCTGACACGCCCTATCGAAGCATTGATGAATGAAAACTACAAAATCCAACACCGCCAATTCGACCAAGTCAAACTCATAGAGACTCCAATTAAAGAACTCGACCGTTTATCGCGTTCCTTAGTCGAGATGTCGAACAGTATTCAGCAATACCAATACTCCCAAACCAAACTATTGGACTCCATTATCAAACTGGTGGCGGATGCTATCGATGCCAAGTCCCCTTACACTGGCGGACATTGCAAACGGGTTCCCGAACTGGCCTTTATGCTCCTTGATGCCGCTAACACCGATAGCAAAACCTTCAAGGATTTTCGTTTTGAAGACCCAGACGAGATTCGCAGTTTTCATATTGGCGCCTGGTTACATGATTGCGGCAAAATCGTCACGCCTGAACATGTTGTGGACAAAGCCACCAAACTGGAAACCATCTATAACCGTATCCATGAAATTCGCACCCGTTTTGAAGTCCTCTGGAGAGACGCAGATATCGTCTATCTGCAAGCCCGCTTAGATGGAGAAAGTACCGAACTTGCAGAGCAACAACGCCAAGCAACTCGTGATCGACTCCAAGAAGAGTTTGCCTTTATTGCCAGTACCAATATTGGCGGTGAATTCCTAGATGAACAGGACCAAGAACGTCTCAAGAAAATCGGCAAGCAAACTTGGCAACGCCATTTCAATAAAAATCTCGGGTTATCCGAGGAAGAGCAGTTACGTTCCAGCCCAGACAATCATCTACCCGCCACTGAGAGCTTACTGGCAGACAAACCTGAACACTTTATTAACCGCTATCATTTTGATTATGAGGATTATCAAGCTCATGGTTTTAAAGAACCTGTACCCCAATACCTATACAATTTAGGGGAGTTAACCAACTTAGGCATTGCCAGAGGCACACTTAACGATGAGGAACGATTTAAAATCAAAGAACACGTTATGATGACGATTAAGATGCTGGAAAAATTACCTTTTCCGCAAGAGTACAAAAACATCATTCGCTATGCCGGTACTCATCATGAAACCCTCGATGGCAAAGGTTATCCTCGACAACTGGCGGCGGAAGATTTATCCATACCCGAACGCATTATGAGCATAGCCGATATTTTTGAGGCACTGACCGCCGCCGACAGGCCCTACAAACCCGCAAAAACCCTTTCTCAGGCCTTGCAGATCATGTCATTTATGCGAGATGATAATCATATTGATGCGGACTTATTTGCCCTGTTTATCGAAAGCGGTGTCTACCTTGAATATGCACAGGCCTATTTACAGCCAGAACAAATCGATGAGATAAATCCAGCAGACTATATAGAGAAATAGCAGGTCAATTGATTATCGTCACTAGGGAGTCGCTAAGCATTGCAGTACAATAAACACGTTTATTGCAAAGCAACCCTTTTTTATGACCAACACCCGTATTGCCAAAATCAAAGCGCTACTAAAACAAAAAGCGCAGCATATCTCACATGCCAAATCGGCATTCTGGAAACCAGCAAGTCTATTACAGCGCTTGCAACCAACACCAGAAATTGCCGACTGGCTGAAGACCAAACAGTCATTAACGGCACGTATTCGCCAATTGTGTCCGAATATGAAGGTGATTGTTTTATCTGAAAAGATGGAAAGGCCTTTGTTAGACGAGGCCAAGGCCTTGGGTCTGCCTTTTGATGATAATGCCTGGGTACGCTGTGTCTTGCTGCAGTGCAATCAACATAGCTGGGTCTACGCTCGTACTGTGATACCAAACCTCGATATGGATAACCCTTGGCATCAACTGCAACATCTCGGTGACAAACCACTTGGTGAAGTATTATTTGAACAGAGCAATATCGAACGCAGTAATTTCGAATTTTGCAGCCAACCTATTTCAGAGTGGCCCTATCTGGCAGAAAATGTGAACTACCCAAATCTTCAATGGCGTAGTTTTGGCAGACGTTCTTTGTTTACTAAACAGCAAAACCCGCTATTGCTGACAGAAGTATTCCTACCAGCTCTGTTTGAAAAGCAGAAATAAAAAAAGAAGCATAAAGCTTCTTTTTTATTTTGTAAGTTTCATTTTCAGTCAAGCGCTATTTGGTTTTAAATTGACCAATCAGCTTACTTAGCTGTTCTGAGATCTCACCAACCTGCGCACTTGACTGCATTGTTTGGGCGGCACCATTTGCCACCTGTTCGGCAACCGCACTTATCTGCTCAACATTTGAACTGACTCTTTGTGCCTGCTCACGCTGCTTATCCGAAGCGCCGGAAATCTGTGAATTCATACGATTGATATTGCTCACCGCCGTCTCAATCGCTTTCAGGGATTCACCGGCCTCATGGGCATGCCCAACAGTCTGAGTAGCTTTTTCACGACCTTGGTTCATCGCTTCCACCGCTTGCTGGGAAGCCACTTGCAATTGTGCGATGGTTGCTTCGATTTCCGTGGTCGATTCCTGCGTACGGCTGGCAAGAATGCGCACCTCATCGGCAACCACGGCAAAGCCGCGGCCATGCTCACCGGCACGAGCCGCTTCAATCGCCGCATTCAAAGCCAAAAGGTTGGTCTGCTCGGCAATATCCTTAATCACATCCAACACGCTACCGATGGTTTCGCTGTCACGTTCTAATCGCTTGATGACATCAGCTGCATTGGCAACCTGATCGGCCAGGTTACTGATTGACTCAACCGTCTGATTCACGACATTAGTGCCTCGTTCGGTGGCAATATTCGCCTCATTAACCGAGTTCAAGGCATCTTGAGCATGGTTCGACATTTCCATCACGGCCTGATTCATACTCTCGACTGCCGTTGCCACATGCAAGGTATCTTGCTTCTGACGCTCAACGCCATCCTGTGTCATTTGTGTTTCTTGAACCATATCGGCGGAAGCGGAATTCAATTCTGTCGATACATCGGCAATACGGTTAATCATCAGTCGAAGATTGCCCGCCATCATATTGAAACTTGATGCCATATCACCTATAAAATCAGCACTTTGCAGACCACAGGTATGCGATACATCATTTTGACTGATTGCATTGGCCACCTCACCAATACGCTTCAAACGCTGCAAAAGCATTTTATTTAGCAACCAGAAGTTAAAAAGTCCGATACTGATCCCGGCAATAATACAGGAGATAATAAACCATATCAGCATGCCGTCTTTCCACTCGACAAACAGATTGGCAAATACCGGAAACAGCACACCCATGGAAAAACCAAATGCCATAAATGCTAAGAAAATATTTCTTAGGATACTGGGTTTACTGAAATCAAATGAAATCATCATGTTAACGCCTATTAATTATTCTTGAATTTAGGGGTATGGGTGAATCAGCAATAACCGTTCCAAATTTTCAGTACAAACTGATTTTATGCTTTCTGACTTAAAATAGAGGCTATCTAGGGTCGTAAAAATGCATCTCTAATTGTAAACGGATACGATAGTTGGGCTGATTAAAATTATCAATGCGGTCAAAATATATTTGCGGTTCAATTTCTCCAAATAACCAGTCCTGATAGAGTCTTGAGCGCCAATTAGCGCCAAAACTAACGGTCTGCAAAGCCTCATCTCTATCATGTAGCCACCATTGGGTATCAATATAATATGCGGCGGCAGTATTGGATGAGGTCTGCTCCAACCAAAGAAATGCCTGATTAAAAAACCACTCACGGTTATCATGCCAATAAGACAAGCCCGATTGTGAACGCCATAATGTTTCTGGATTATAGTGATAATCAAATATTTGTTCCGTCTGCCATGAGAAGCCGCGATATCTTTCCAAATAGAGTTGACTCGTTGATCGACTTAACAGTCGTTGCGCCAGTTCATATTTATAACGTTGCAGATAGTTGATATAAGGATTGGGATCGATAATATCGCGAAACTTGAGACCCGACTCTATATGACTGAAGCTGTTTTCACTGTAATCGAGAAGATAACGTGCGCCAAGCTGATTCTCACTTTCAGATTCAAGTGGTGATTGACGACTATCTCTCACACCGGTTTCGGTTGGCGATTGCGTCAGCTCTTCCCGCCAGTTGTCAAAAATTAGCTTCCAGCGATGATTGGTTTTCGGCAGTTCAATCTCAGCCTTGATATGTATATTCTGACTGAGGTCACCTTCATCCCAAATGAATGGTGTATAGAGAACTACCCGGTTACCTTTCTGTATCGAGCTTTGCGAATCATCTCCGAGAAAATCATCAATCTCTTCACCAAAACTCTGTACATAGCTACCAACCCATGCCTGAGTTTCACTGACGGGTAGCATATAGTCATTAAAATAGCTGTCCTCAAGCCAGCTTGGTTGCGGGCGACTTTCATCCGCCCAAGCTAAAGGAAAGATAAGGCAAACAGCCACAGACAAAGCTCTTATAATAGATACTCTATTCGAGTGCTTTTGTAGCGGTAAACCAGACAGGTAACTATGAGCAATAAAATTAATCAAATTCAAGCCTCTTACAACCCTTCTGAGGACAGAATACTCTTAAAAATCAAAACCGACAATAACCAAGAGTATCTGGCGTGGATCACGCGTCGTTTTATGAAGCTGTTATTGCCTATTCTGCATGGTAAGCATCCTACTAATGGTAAAAACCTGTTTGATAGCGCAACCAATGAAATGCAACAAATGGAAAAACAGCAATCGCAAATGCTTGGCGATTACCAAAGTGCTTATGAAACACCCGATAATCCTCAATACCCGCTTGGAGAAATCCCCATATTGCTGGTAAAGATAACTTTCAAGGATATTCAAGGAGAGAATGGCAAATTGATTTTTGAACCGGAACAAGGTCCGGGCGTTGTTTTGCCATATCGTGCCGATCTGCTCGGGCCGCTGATTAAGGTTTTTGCTCAAGCGATGGAAACGGCGCAGTGGAATATGGAAATGGAAGAGATCTGGCAGATTCCTGCCGAAACGGTTTTACAGTAATAAAGCCGATAGTTATGGTTAATTCAATTCAATGGCAATAGCGATTAACAGAATTAAACCAATCCAATGATTCTGCAGAAACACCTGAAATGCCTGTTTTGGGTCTCTGTTAGCCAAACGCCTTAAATCATTGGCAAACCAAACGGCAACCATCATCAAAGCGCCAAAGTAGACTTCAGCCAAATTAAACAAAACACCCACCCAAATCAGTAAGCCAAGCATCACTAGCTGGAAAAAACCGACACCCCACAATAGATACTCACCAAATAAAATGGCAGTCGACTTAATACCGATTTTTTTATCATCTTTAAGATCAGCCACCGCATAAGCGGTATCGTATATCAAAGACCAAACCATTGTTGCGGCAAACAGAGGCCATAATGTCCATGGCACACTGTTGGATGCAGCTGCAAACGCCATAGGTATCGCCCAGGCAAAGGCCGCGCCCAAAAACGCTTGCGGCCAATGAGTCAGGCGCTTGGTAAAAGGGTAGAGAATCGCTAAAAAAACCGCACCTAATGACAACCAGATGGTTAATTGATTCAGCGTTAAAACCAGACCAAACGCGATTAAGCAAAGAAAAACAAAAAAGGCCAGTGCCTCTTTACTGGATAACACACCGGTGGCCAAAGGACGATTACAGGTACGCTCGACATGGCCATCAAAATTACGATCGGCAAAATCATTGATCACGCAACCTGCCGAACGCATTAGAATTGCCCCGGCAATAAATACCACTAACAGATAAATATCCGGAAAACCGTCTGAGGCTAACCACAATGCCCATAAAGCTGGCCACAGCACCAAGTAGATACCAATAGGGCGGTCAATTCGTGTTAGAGAAATATAGGCTTGGATTTTAGACATGATTAAATTTAGATTAAGCCGCTAACTTTGACAGTAGATCCTGAACTTCAGTTTTTGCCGCAGTCGTTACCTCTAATTGAGCCTGAACCTCACCCTGACGGTCAGCGTAATTAAGTACAACTTTTTCTGCATCACTCTTTTGCCAAACGATGACATAACCATAGGCCAGCAATTCAGTCTGACCGACATCCTGGTGAGTGATAGGCCAATCATTTTCGGCCATTAATTGTTTAAAAGCATCACACTGCTGACCAGTAATTGCTAGAAAATGCATAGTAATCCTATTGTTTCTTTTCAGGTTTTTGCCAACCCTTGATGGTTAGCTGTTTTGAACGCGACAAACTCAGCTCATCTGCAGGGCAGCCTTTGGTAATGGTAGAACCGGCACCTATGGTGGCATTGTCACCGATTTCAACAGGCGCGACTAGCTGAGTGTCTGAGCCAACAAAGACGTTGTCACCAATCACAGTTTGGTGTTTGTTGACGCCATCATAATTACAGGTAATGGTACCGGCACCGATATTACAGCCTTCACCCATAATGGTGTCGCCAACATAACTCAGATGATTCACTTTGGAACCGGTGCCGATTTTTGCTTTTTTGGTTTCGACAAAATTACCGATACGAACCTTATCCGCTAGCTCCGTACCCGGACGTAAACGTGCATAGGGACCGATATTAGTCGATGCACCGACAACACAATCTTCCAAATGACTAAATGGATGAATTTCTGTATTAGCACCGATGGTGACATTTATTAAAATACAGTTAGCACCAATCTTAACACCATCGGCTAATACGACTTTACCGGCTAAGATCACATTAACATCAATTTCTATATCCTGCCCCAACGCTACCGTACCCCGGACATCCAAACGACTAGCATCAATCAAGGTTGCACCTTGAACCATCAAATCATCGGCGATGGATAACTGGTATTGTCTTTCTAACGCTTGCAATTGACGCTTGTCATTAACACCCAATACTTCCATTTCGCAGGCCGGTTGTGTGGTTTGCACTGCAAAACCGTCCGCAACACACATGGCGATAATATCGGTAAGATAAAACTCGCCTTGAGCATTGTTGGATTGAAGTTGTGATAACCACAGTTTTAGCTGTTTACCTCTAGCTGCCAAAATACCAGTATTCACCTCTTGAATCTGTAATTGCTCATTACTGGCATCTTTTTGTTCGACAATTGCCTGCACGGCCAAGTGATTATCACGCACTATACGACCATAACCGGTTGGATTATCTAAATTGATAGTGAGCAATGCCAACGGATGCTGCTCTGTGACTAACTCCAATAGGTCTTGAAGCGTTGTTTTGGCCGTTAAGGGGACATCACCATATAAAACCAACACCGTATCATTATCGGCAATTTCAGGCACAACCTGTTGCACGGCATGACCGGTACCCAATTGTTCTGTTTGAGCCACGAAATCAATATTTTGGCCAGCCATACGCTCTTCAACCAGGTGAGACTGATGTCCAACCACAGTCAATACCTGTTTGGCATCTAATAGCTTTGCAGTATTTACCACATGCTGTAATAAGGGTTGACCCGCCAAAGGCTGCAATACCTTAGGTAATGAAGAACGCATGCGAGTACCTTTCCCCGCGGCCAAAATAACGACTTTTAATGCCATAGAAAATTCCAAAAATGCTTGAGCAATAAATAATTGCCATCAATTATATCGAGAAATAATAGTGTCTTTAAATAAGTTCTAGATTTGTTCAATGGTTCGAAGAAAAGCGGAGTGTGCAAATCGCACATGAGCATTTTCTGACAACCCAGTGGATAAATATAGGGCTTATTTAAAAACACTAAAAAATAATTTGCAGATTATTTATTTTGGTAGTGAGACAAGATCAAGGCGGCATAAATGAGCTTAGTAACCTAAGCGACATGTTGCCAACGCAGAGATTGGCCACTAACGGAATCAATAATCGCAAAGAAAAAAAAAGCGGAGTAGAAACTCCGCTTTTTTAATTAGGGTAACAATTAAGCCAACCCAGTCTTATGCAATCGATCACGAAGTTTCGAGATCGATTGAATTTGAGCAACTGCTTCCGCCAACTCAATTTGAGCACGGGCGATATCTGTTTCAGATTTCGCATTAGCCATTGCTTCTTCAGCACGCTGCTTAGCGGCTTCAGCTTCTGCTTCATCCAAGTCAGCCGCACGAATCGCAGTATCGGCAAGAACCGTTACTACGTGGGGCTGAACTTCGATGATGCCGCTGTTGACGTAGAAGATACCTTCTTCATCACCACTGACAACACGTACTGTTCCAGGCTTCATAGAGCTTAGAAACTGGGTGTGGTGAGGCATAATGCCAACCTCACCGTCGGCAGCCTGCGCAAAAAGCATCTCAGCTTTACCTGAGAAAATTTCACCTTCTGCACTAACAATATCTACTTGCATTGAGACTGCCATAACTAATTACCCTTGATATTTTTTCGCTTTTTCAAGAACTTCGTCGATGTCACCAGCGTACATGAATGCTTGCTCAGGAACATCATCAAGTTCACCAGAAGCGATCATCTTGAATCCACGGATAGTTTCTTTCAGTGGAACATAACGACCGTCTTCACCAGTGAATACTTTCGCTACGAAGTAAGGTTGAGAGAAGAAACGCTGCATCTTACGAGCACGTGCAACCAAGTTACGGTCTTCTTCTGAAAGCTCATCCATACCTAGGATAGCGATAATATCTTTAAGTTCTTTATAACGCTGCAAAGTCTGCTGTACGTTACGCGCAACTTCATAGTGCTCTTGACCAACAACTTGAGGGTCTAGCTGACGAGAAGTTGAATCTAGCGGATCGATCGCAGGATAGATACCCTGCTCGGCGATACCACGGTTCAATACAACTGTCGCATCCAAGTGAGCAAATGTTGTCGCTGGAGCAGGGTCTGTCAAGTCATCAGCAGGAACGTAAACGGCCTGGATAGATGTGATAGAACCTGTCTTGGTAGAAGTGATACGCTCCTGAACCTGACCCATCTCTTCAGCTAGGTTAGGCTGGTAACCTACCGCAGACGGTAGACGACCTAAAAGCGCAGATACTTCAGTACCAGCTAGTGTGTAACGGTAGATGTTATCCACAAAGAATAGGATATCACGACCTTCATCACGGAAGTACTCAGCCATTGTTAAACCAGTCAAAGCAACACGTAGACGGTTACCTGGTGGCTCATTCATCTGACCATATACTAGGGCAACCTTATCAAGTACCCCAGACTCTTCCATTTCATAATAGAAGTCGTTACCTTCACGAGTACGCTCACCAACACCAGCGAATACAGAGTAACCACTGTGCTCGATAGCGATGTTACGGATAAGCTCCATCATGTTTACGGTTTTACCAACACCGGCACCACCGAATAGACCAACTTTACCACCCTTAGCGAATGGGCAAACAAGGTCGATAACCTTAACACCTGTTTCTAGAAGTTCCTGAGAAGCCGCTAGCTCGTCAAACGCTGGAGCTGGACGGTGGATAACCATTTTCTCATCTGTTTCTACTGGACCAGCCATATCGATCGCGTTACCAAGAACGTCGAAGATACGACCTAGTGTTGCTTTACCAACTGGTACAGCGATTGGCTCACCAGTGTTAGTAACAGCCATGCCACGCTTAAGGCCGTCAGATGAACCCATCGCGATACCGCGAACTGTGTTATCACCAACCTGCTGCTGAACTTCGATTGTTAGATCTAGTTCATCAACTTTTAACGCGTCATAGATTTTTGGTAAATCAGCACCTTTGAATTCGACGTCAACAACCGCGCCGATAACCTGTACTATTTTTCCACTCATAATCTTTAACCTTTTATTGAAACTTTCAAACTTAAACGGCTGCTGTACCAGCAACAATTTCTGAAATTTCAGCTGTGATCGCTGCTTGACGTGCCTTGTTGTAAGACAGCTTCAATTCATTGATCATTTCACCCGCATTGTCAGTAGCGTTCTTCATCGCGATCATACGAGCACCTTGCTCACATGCTGCGTTTTCAACTACTGCACCAAACACAGTTGCTTCAACATAACGGCGCATCAATGTATCAAGAGCCGTTTTCGCATCTGGCTCATATAGGTAATCCCAATGAGCTTCGCTGCTGTTGTCTTCAGCTTGTAGAGGAACTAATTGAGTCACAATCGGGCTCTGAGACATCGTATTGATGAACTCGTTAGAAGCTAGATGAACTTCATCCACTTCACCCGCATCAAACTTGTCTAAAACAACTTTGATGGTACCCACTAGGTCCTCAAGGTGTGGAGTATCGCCTAAGTCTGAAACGGTTGCGACAACGTTACCACCGTAAGAACGGAAGAATGTTTTCGCTTTGTTTCCAACTAGGGCAAGTTCAACCTCAACACCTTGCTCTTTCCATGCCTTAAGCATTGGTAGAGTCTTACGGAATAAGTTTGAGTTTAAACCACCACATAGACCTCGATCAGAAGAGACCACGACCAATGCAACACGCTTCACTGTTTCACGCACCTGAGTATAAGGGTGCTTATACTCTGGGTGTGCAGCGGAAACGTGATCGATCACTCTCTTCACTTTTTCGACATATGGTAGGGTCGCCTGCATACGAGCTTGCGCTTTACGCATTTTAGACGCCGCCACCATTTCCATGGCTTTAGTGATTTTTTTGGTATTTGTTACGGACTTAATTTTTGCCCGTATTTCTTTACTACCGCCTGCCATGGCCTACTCCTTTGCTTAGAAAACGCCGTTTGCCTTGAATGATTCACAACAAGCTTTAACGCCTGCAATGATTTCATCATTCCAGTCACCCTTAGCATTGATAGCATCGGCAACTGAAGCGTGTTCAGAGTTTAGGTGTGCATGTAAACCAGCTTCGAATGCTAGAACCTTTTCAACTTCAACGTCGTCTAGGTAACCTTCGTTAGCGGCATACAAAGAAATAGCCATTTCAGCAATAGTAAGAGGTGAGTATTGCTTCTGCTTCATTAGCTCAGTTACACGCTTACCACGCTCCAACTGTGCTTTAGTCGCCGCGTCAAGGTCAGATGCGAACTGAGCAAAAGCTGCCAATTCACGGTACTGAGCCAAGTCAAGACGAATACCACCACCAAGCTTCTTGATCGCTTTAGTCTGAGCTGCACCACCAACACGTGATACAGAAAGACCAGCGTTAACCGCAGGACGGATACCCTGAGAGAACAATGAAGTCTCTAGGAAGATCTGACCATCAGTGATCGAGATAACGTTAGTAGGTACGAAAGCAGATACGTCACCCGCTTGAGTTTCAATAATAGGAAGAGCAGTCAAAGAACCAGTCTTACCTTTTACTTCACCGTTTGTGAATCTTTCTACGTAATCTTCGCTTACACGAGCAGCACGCTCAAGTAGACGTGAATGTAGATAGAAGATATCACCAGGGAATGCTTCACGTCCTGGTGGACGACGAAGTAGCAATGAGATCTGACGGTAAGCCTGAGCTTGTTTTGTAAGATCATCATAAATAATCAAAGCATCTTCACCACGGTCACGGTAGTACTCACCCATTGCACAACCAGCGTAAGCCGCTAGGTATTGAAGTGCAGCAGGATCAGAAGCGTTAGCAGCAACGATAACAGTGTTTTCCATTGCGCCGAATTCTTCTAGTTTACGAGCTACGTTGTTAACTGTAGAAGCTTTTTGACCCATCGCAACGTATACACATTTCACGCCAGTATTCTTCTGTGAAATGATCGCGTCGATTGCGATAGCTGTTTTACCAGTCTGACGGTCACCGATGATCAACTCACGCTGACCACGACCAACTGGGATCATAGAGTCGATAGACTTGATACCAGTCATCATTGGCTGATCAACCGACTTACGGTCGATAACACCAGGAGCGATACGCTCGATTGGTGAAGTTACTTTAGCGTTGATAGCGCCTTTACCGTCGATCGCACGACCAAGACCATCAACAACACGACCCATCATTTCCGGGCCAACTGGTACTTCAAGAATCTTACCAGTACAAGTAACTTTTGCACCTTCAGAGATGTGCTTATATTCACCTAGGACTACCACACCTACAGAATCACGCTCAAGGTTAAGCGCCATACCGAAGGTAGTTTCGTCGAATTGAACCATCTCACCGTACATTACATCTGAAACACCGTGGATCAGAGCGATACCATCAGCGATGCTAACGACTGTCCCTTCGCTGCCAGACTCAGCTGCACCTTCAAAACCTTTGATACGGTCTTTGATCAGGCTGCTGATTTCAGAGGCATTCAATTGCATGTTTGTTCCTCTCCATTATTGGGCGATTGCTGCGCCAAGTTTGTTTAGTTGCGTTAATGCTGAACCATCGATAGCCCAGTCGCCAACCACGATTTTAATACCTGCGATTAGTGACTCGTCTACTTCATAGTTGATTTCTACTTCAGCATCAAACTTAGCATTTAAAGCAGCACTTAATTTTTTCTTCTGCTCGACTGTTGGTTTACGCGCTGAAATTACAGTGGCGCGAATACGTTTCTCTTCAGCAGCACGTAGATCTTCAAATTGATCAGCTACTTCTGGTAACGCCTTCAAGCGCTTGTTTTCAGCCATAGCGGTAAGAAGGTTTTTACCTTCAGCAGACAAACCTGAATCCATAATGCCTTCAAACACAGACACAACATTATCAGCTGTGTACTTAGGGTTTTCCAGCATAGCTTGCATAGCGTCATCACCAGCGATAACAGCCAAGTTTGCAAGTTGTTCAGACCAGTCAGCCAGCTTTTGCTCATCTTTAGCTAGAGCAAATACCGCTTCCGCGTATGGTCGTGCAATTGTCATTAATTCTGCCATAGAGTTATCCTTAGATCTGTTTAACTAAGGTTTCAAGCATATCGTTGTGCGTAGCAGCATCGATTTCTTTAGCCAAGATTTTCTCAGCTCCAGAAATTGCAATTGCCGCAACTTCTTTACGAAGATCTTCTCTAGCACGACTAACTTCTTGCTCTATTTCTGCTTGGGCGGAAGCTTTAATACGGTCAGCTTCTTCAGCAGCTTTTACTTTCGCATCTTCTACGATTTCAGAGCTACGTTTTTCAGCTTGACTCAGTACGTTTTGAGCTTGAGCTTTAGCTTCTTTCAAAACTTCTTTAGCTTTTTGTTCAGCTAGCTCAAGTTCATGCTTACCTTTCTCAGCGGCAGAAAGACCGTCAGCGATTTTCTTCTGACGTTCTTCCATTAACTTAGAAAGCGGCCCCCACAGCACCTTGTTCACAAACCAGATCAGCGCGATGAAAGCGATAATCTGGATGAGAAGCGTTGCATTAATACTCACAGTGGTTACCTCGCCATTCGTTATTAATTAATAAGTACAAATTAGACTACCGGGGATTAAGCACCCAAAGCAGCTGTCATAGCACCAACGAATGGGTTAGCGAATAGGAACCACATTGCGAAAGCAAGGATAATGAATGGGAAAGATTCCATCAAACCTGCGAAGATGAACATGTTAGTCATCAATGCTGGACGCATTTCAGGCTGACGTGCGATACCTTCAAGAGTCTTAGAACAAATTAGACCCCAACCAATAGCTGAACCTAAACCAGCCGCAGCCAAAATTACACCTACACCAATTGCAGTTGCAGAATAGATATCAGCAATCATAGTAGCAGTTACTTCCATCGATTTTCTCCAAAGTTTTAAAGTTAAAAAATTAAAGTTAATAAAAAAGCTTTTTACTTAGTATTCGAATCACCAAGTAGGTGCGCTTAAACCCTTTGGTGGCCGTCATATCGCTACAACGACCGCCTATTCCTTCTTTGCTATTCGAGATGGACTAGTGACCTTCGTCGTGCGCCATTCCCAAATAAACAATAGTAAGCACCATAAAGATAAAGGCCTGCAGAGTGATTACCAACAAGTGGAAAATCAACCAACCCAGATCCAATAGGACTTGTAATGGTGCCCAGAATAGGGCAGCGGCACCCACTGCTAATGTTCCACCGATCAAAGCGATCAATAGGAATACCAATTCCCCTGCGAACATGTTACCGAACAAACGCAGAGCAAGTGATAGCGGTTTAGAAACCTCTTCGATCAGCGTCATCACAACGTTAACTGGTACGAAGAACTTTCCGAAAGGGTGGAATAGGAACATCTTGATGAAGCCTACTACACCTTTAATTTTGATGTTGTAATACAGGATCAACGCGAATACTGTTGCTGCCATAGCAAGCGTCGTGTTCAAGTCTGTGGTAGGAACCACTTTCAAGTAAGCGTGTGAATCACCTGTTACCAACTGGAATAGGTAAGGTAGAAGATCTACAGGGATCAAGTCCATGAAGTTCATTAACCAAACCCAAATAAAGATAGTTAAAGCTAAAGGAGCGATTAGAGGGTTGTGGCCAGGGAAGGCATCACGCACGTTAGTCGCAACGAAATCTAAGATTGATTCCACAAAGTTCTGAAAACCACCCGGTGTTCCAGTTTCTAATTGTTTACCTAGTCGCGCCGCTACAAAAACGATTAGCGCTCCAAGCAAAACACTCACAACGATGGTATCGACGTTAAACGTCCAGAAACCTTCGCCAATAGTATTGTTGGTCAAGTGGTGTTGGATATACTCGACCGTACCCATTTTCTCAGCCAATGGTCTACTCCTTAGTCAGTCAAACGTCTTTTACCTTTTAAATCGAAAAGCTTGGCCAATTGCATGACGACAAAGGTCAATACAACCGGTAAAGCTTGACTCTCATCAAGGAAAGACAGCCCTAAAACAAACAACACAGCTAATAGAACGAATCTAATCACTGCACTCATATATAAAATTAGTATTCCGCTTTTTGGGTCTTCTTCTGCGCGCTTATTCGCTTTCTCAAAGGTATAGTTCAGCATCCATAGATTCACTAGGCCGATGAACATACCGTAAGCCGCACCCACTGCGTGACCTAACAGACTGTAAACCATTACCGCCAACAACCCGATAACAACCTGAATTTTCACGGCTTTATCAAGCGTTTTCATGATCTTTTTTCTCTTCCTTAGGCGGAGGATCCAATCTGCTGGTTAATTTGTGTACTTTCTGCAAACCGCCGATAAAGCCAAGCACCGCACAACTCAAAAGGAAAATGGGTGTGGTCTCGAACAGCTGGTCTAGCACATAGCCAACCAAAAAACCGGCAATCAGCATCGATGTGAAAATCGATCCTGCGCTAAGCAACAGGTAATTCAAAGCCGGTGACGGCTGATCACTCTGTTTTTGTTCCGATTTCTTATGAGAATCGCTCATTGGTTGGCAAACTCTATTAATGTTACTTTCTAGGCGAGTTAACTTCAACCTAGGCGGTCGCACATGATAATGTTTTATGAGGTCAAAAGCTAGACTTTATAGAGGTAAATTTCTGCTTTTTTGCACACAAAAAATTCTACACACCTACATAATGTGATGTTCAAATTTCAAAACACTATATGTTTATAAATTCAAGAATTTAGCCTTATATAAAATTTACTTAACTTTTTTATAAAATAAATTTCGGTACTACGTTATTTTAATAAGGCAAGTAGGCGTTCAAGATCTTCATAGTTTTTATAAGGGATCTCTATTTTCCCGCGACCATTTTCACGATGGTTAATTTTAACCTTGGTGGCCAGTTTTTCCGCCAGTGAGGACTCATGTTGTGAAACGGCATCAATGTTCGGAATCTGCTTTTTCTTGGTTTGTTTAACCAACTTATTTGGCATCAACACCTGTTGAGCGGCCTCTTCCATTTCGCGTACCGACCAACCTCGATCAACCGCTTTACCAGCCAGGTCTTTCTGTACATCTTCCGGCAGACTGATAATCGCTCGTGCATGCCCCATCGACAATTGGCCATCATGCAACGCATCCTGAATATTTTGTGGTAATTTCAACAAACGCAGTAGATTGGATACCGCAGCACGAG
Organism: Thiomicrorhabdus sediminis; assembly: GCF_005885815.1. Lineage (NCBI taxonomy): Bacteria > Pseudomonadati > Pseudomonadota > Gammaproteobacteria > Thiotrichales > Piscirickettsiaceae > Thiomicrorhabdus > Thiomicrorhabdus sediminis. The sequence goes on from NZ_CP040602.1 coordinate 2,344,663, forward strand.
AACGTCCTACCGCATCGGCAACGGCCTGCTGGGTCAAATCAAACTCTTTCAGCAGACGTTTTAAACCGATCGCGGTTTCGATCGGATTCAGGTCTTCACGTTGAATATTTTCGATCAATGCCATCGCCAGAGTCGCCTGGCTATCGGCTTGACGAATAACCACCGGCACCTTATCCAAACCGGCAAGCTTGGCGGCGCGCCAACGGCGTTCACCGGCAACAATCTCATATTTGTCGGTACCCACCAAGCGGACAATAATCGGCTGCACAATGCCTTGAACCTTAATCGAATCGGCTAATTCCTGCAGCGCTTCATCACTAAACTGGTGACGCGGCTGATATTGTCCAGGCTGCAATTGCTCAATGGCAATCTTTTCAATGCGTAAATCGGCTTGACTGTTTTCCTGCTTCTGCTTCGCGCCCAACATGGCGTGAATGCCGCGATTACCCATTCCAGAACGTTTTTTCACCGTAAGGTCCTCTTATTTTTATATCTGTGTTTTACGAATAATTTCATTGGCCAGTGCCAGATAGGCAATAGCACCATTTGATGACGGGTCATAATCGATAATCGACTCGCCGTAACTCGGCGCTTCTGCCAGGCGGACATTGCGCGGAATGATGGTTTGCAGCACTCGCATGCCGAAGTGGCTGACCAGCTCATTGGAGACGTCATTCGCCAAATTATTTCGACGATCATGCATGGTGCGCAATAAACCGTCGATATGCAGTGTCGGGTTCAGATGATTGCGCACGGTATCGATGGTATCCATCAGCGCTGACAAACCTTCTAGCGCAAAGAATTCACACTGAACCGGCACCAGAATCCCATCGGCACTCGCCAAGGCGTTCAAAGTCAACATATTCAAGGTAGGCGGGCAGTCGATAATAATCACATCGTAATTATCACGAATCTTCTTTAACGCTTTACGCAAGCGTTTTGGCCCCATATCTTCTTCAAGCAAAGTGACTTCTGCGGCAGTCAGATCGCCGTTTGCCGGCATTAAATCAACATTCGCCTGTTCGACGTGGACAATTGCCGCCTTAGGTTTGATCTCACCAACCAAGACCTCAAATACCGAAGCATTGAGCTGGTCTTTATCGACACCGATGGCAACTGTAGCGTTACCTTGCGGGTCGAGATCGATTAACAGGACTTTTTTTTCTAAGCGACCTAATGCAGCCGCGAGATTGACACTACTTGTGGTTTTACCCACACCACCTTTTTGGTTTGCCACTGCAATAATTCTTGCCACGTTGTATTGCCCTGTATCCTTAAAGCCGTTTCATTAATAGTTATTGCTGGTTTAAGCGTTGTTCTGCTTAACCCCTTTTATCAGCATGCGCTTTGCATCCAAGTTTGGCACATGCAGATCAATTACCTGATCGATTTTTACGATTTTCGGTAACTGAGTCAAATCTTCAAAATCCTTTTGCGCTTTCATCGCCCACCAGTTACCGCCATCAGGCATCAGGTGCTGCGTCCAATGCAACATATCGGCCATTGCCGCAAATGCACGGGAAATAACGCCGTCATACAATGCCTCAGGCTGATATTGCTCAACTCGGCTATGAATCACCTTGACGTTATCGAGCTTCAATTCAGCCTTTACCTGAATTAAAAAACGCGTTTTTTTGCTATTGGTATCAAGCAAATCAATCTGCTTTTCCGGGTAGCAAATTGCCAAAGGCACCCCCGGCAAACCGCCCCCTGTACCAACGTCTATGATACGTTGGCCGCTTAAATGCGGCACCACGGCAAGGCTGTCCAGCAGATGCTTAATCAGCATCTCCTCTGGGTCGCGAATTGCTGTCAAGTTATACACCTTATTCCACTTTTGTAATAAGGTCAAATACTGCAATAATTGTTCGACCTGATGTGCAGTTAAAGGCAGTTGCAGAGCTTTCAGGCCGTCTTCAAGAAGGGCTTTTAAATCAGTAGTCATTTAAGCGGACTTTTGTGAACGGAATTTTTTAATCTCAATCAGCAAAATCGAAATCGCTGCCGGTGTAATACCTTGAATACGGCTCGCCATACCCAAATTTTCCGGCTGGTGATCACGTAACTTCTGTTTCACTTCATTCGACAATCCGGAAATTTTGTCTAAATCCAAGTCCGGCGGAATTTTCACAGATTCCGAACGCTTCATTTTATCGATCTGCTGCATCTGACGGTCGATATAACCGGCATATTTGGCTTGGATTTCAACCTGATCGACTACTGCCGGATCCGCTACCGCCTCACCAAACACCGATAAGGTCGCCATTTCGTTATAAGAAACATTCGGGCGCTTCAATAAGTCAAATAATGTCTGCTCTTTACTCAGAGGCAAACCCATAATCGCTTCGGCTTGTTTTGCTTCGGCATGCGCCGGGTAAATCCAGGTATCCTTTAAACGCTGAACCTCGAGCTCGTACTGTTCTAATTTGTTTTCGAACATAGACCAACGATCATCGTCAATCAAGCCCATTTCTCGGGCAACCGGTGTTAAGCGCTGATCGGCATTATCTTCGCGCAGCATCAAACGATACTCTGCACGGGAGGTAAACATTCGATAAGGCTCATTAGTCCCCATGGTAATCAGATCATCGACCAATACACCCAAATAAGCTTCGTCACGGCGAGGATACCAGCCCTCTTTACCCTGCGCACGCAAACCGGCATTGATACCTGCCAAAAGTCCTTGAGCACCGGCTTCTTCGTAACCGGTAGTACCATTGATCTGACCAGCGAAATACAAACCGTTGATGGCCTGCGTCTCCAAAGTTGGCTTTAACCCGCGCGGATCGAAATAATCATATTCGATGGCATAACCCGGACGCATGATCTTGGCATTTTCCAGACCATCCATCGACTGGACGATTTGCATCTGCGTTGCAAACGGCAGGCTGGTGGAAATACCATTTGGATATAACTCATTGGTTGTCAGCCCTTCCGGCTCGATAAAGACCTGATGCTTGTCTTTATCGGCAAAACGCATCACCTTGTCTTCGATAGACGGGCAATAACGCGGCCCGACACTGTCGATTTCACCCTGATCGGAATACATCGGCGACTGATCCAGCGAAGCCATAATCGCATCGTGGGTGCGCTGATTGGTATAGGTGATATAACACGGAATCTGCTGCGGATGCATAGACGGTTTACCCATAAACGAGAAGACCGGCACCGGATCATCACCAGGCTGTTCCTGCATTTTGGAGAAATCCACCGTACGTGCATCGATACGTGGCGGCGTACCGGTTTTTAAGCGACCGACCGGCAAATTCAAATCGCGCAAACGCGCTGCCAAACGGTTGGCTGGCTCATCACCAGCACGACCACCTTCATAATTCTGTAAACCGATATGGATGCGTCCGGCCAAAAAGGTTCCCACCGTCAACACCACTTGCTTGGCAAAAAACTGCAACCCCATTTTGGTCACCACACCCGTTACCTGATCACCATCGGTAATCATGTCTTCGACCGGTTGTTGAAAGATGGTCAGGTTAGGCTGGTTTTCCAAACGGGTACGAATTGCCTGGCGGTAAAGCACACGATCGGCCTGCGCACGGGTGGCTCGAACGGCTGGACCTTTGGAGGCATTGAGGATACGAAACTGGATACCAGCTTCGTCGATCGCCATCGCCATGGCACCCCCCATGGCGTCAATCTCTTTAACCAGATGGCCTTTACCGATACCGCCGATTGCCGGATTACATGACATCTGTCCCAGCGTGTCGATATTATGAGTCAATAACAACGTCTGCTGCCCCATGCGCGCGGCCGCCAATGCCGCCTCGGTTCCGGCATGACCACCACCGACAACAATCACATCATAAGTTGAAAAATTCTTATCCATCTACATACTCACAATGAAGCCAGAACTTCAATCGGGCGGCAATAAAGATTGCTTCGCCATGGTTTTAAAATTTGATTTTTATCCGCTTTTGCCATCGCAAATCTCTAAGATTCTGTTTTAGCAGGATTTATTCAACCCTCGCCAACCGGCAAAAATAAAAAAGTTAATGGCTTATTTTATCATAAGGGCAACCGAAATAAGAAAGCTTGCTCGACTAAATGGAGTTAAAATTAAACTCTCAACCACTTAATACCGGAGGCGCACCATGAAAATGTCTCTAACCACAAAACTGATTGCCGCTAGCGTTATTGTTCTAGGCTTACTCAGCGCTTGTGATACCACTCCACCCAAGTATATGATGGATATTCAGGCGGGTGAGCGATTTATTCTGACACAACCGCTGAACATCGCCGCTAACAGCGCACGCAGTTATATTCAAAATGGACAGATACTGGGCTCGGCAGGTTTCAATCAGTTCCGTCCACATTGTCGCTTGGAGGTGCGTAGCCTATCCGAACAAGCAACAATTATTCAACCCGATGTTTTTAACATTACTCAAGTCAAAATCGGCGTTGAAGCCATCGCTGGCAATAAGCGGCCACTGACGGGTCAACAACTTGCCCTGTTGGCTTGGTCAAATATGACAATGTTTAGCGCCACCGCTCACGCGGCGTCAGACAGTGATAACGATGTCAGCATTGAACCGACCATGGATTTTGTCGAACTCTACCTCTCCTCAAGCAAACAGCCTGACGTATTTCGTTTGACATGCGCCGGTTCCTTAAGTGACGGCGATGCCTTTGATGCGCCGCATAGCTACCGTCCCGAACGCCAGCAAATCAATCGGATTCTGGGAGATATCGGTCAAATACAGCACTGATAGGTTCTGTTTAACTGTAACCATAAGAAATTTTTGTATCTTTACTCAATCAGGCTCTAGCCGCATCACAGTAGTAGCTAGAGCGTTTTCCCAGTAACTTATCAACCCGCTCCTGGTCGGCACGCCCCTTGAATCTGTTTTTTTACCTATGTTAGGGTGAAAAAGGACGAATTTTTAATTAGGGATACTGATGCTGAAGAAAACACTCATTACCAGTGGGCTAATGTGCATAACTGCCATGGCAATGGCGGAAAGCTCGGCCGATCTCTATGGTTCGATCCGCACTCAAATCGAAAACGTACAGGTCGATCAAGCCAAAGCCGGTGAAGACAAATCCTATAGCGGCATTCGCGATGCCTATTCCCGCTTTGGCATTAAAGCCAGTCACCTATTAAAAAACGGCATTACGTTAAATGCCAAAATCGAGATTCCTTTCAATACCCAACGCTTGAGCATGGAAGATCCGTCGTTTTTTGAAGGCTTTTATAAAGACAACAGGGATCCGCGACTCTATCAGATTGGCGCATCAGGCGATTGGGGCTCGGTTACCATCGGTAAGCAATGGTTGGCCTATTACAACAATATCGCCTACCCGGTAGATTATTTCAGCTCATTTTATTCCGGCTTTGCCACCCATGCCACGGTACGCCGTGAAGCCATGACCTATAGCTCACCAAGCATCAACGGGTTTAATGCCACGCTATCAATGGTCGACATGACCGATGGCAATAACACCAGCTATCTGGATACCAACCAATACGCCTTGTCATATGCCAATAATGGCTTCAATGTGGCTCTTGCCTATCAAGACTCGATAAAAGGTTCTGCCGATATTCTTGGTGCCTCATTAAGCTTTACCACCGGCCCTTGGCGCTTTGCTACCAAGCTCGAGCAACTCAATTCTCCAAGCGGTACTGCAAACCCGGACCCTCGAATCTATAATCTCTATGCCTCATACCAGCTCAATAACTACACCTTTAAGGCGCATTATGCCAAAGGTGATGAATCGGCAGATGGCAGCTCATTCTTCCAAGGCAATAGTTATCACCTCGGCGTGGACTATCAATACACCAAAAACTTCAAAGTTTTTCTCGAATACTTCTTTGAAGACCACGGTTATGCCATCTATACCCCCAATACCGAAACATTTGATGTCTTAGCCGGCTACCACACACAAACAGACGGTTCCGTTTTTACCATTGGTGCCCGCTACGACTTCTAAAGAGCAATTAATGAAAACTGTCAAACTCAAGGCCGAAAATCTTTATAAGGTTTTCGGTGACCAACCGAAAAAGGCTTTGGCGCTGATTAACCAAGGCCTCGATAAAGACCAGATTTTTGCCCAAACCGGCCATACCCTTGGCGTCAACAAAGCCTCATTTGAAGTCTATGAAGGTGAGATCTTTGTCGTCATGGGCTTATCCGGTTCCGGAAAATCGACCTTGGTGAGATTACTGAACCGTTTGATTGAGCCCACCGCAGGTCAGATTTATATCGATAATCAAGAGATCAGTCAGATGTCGGCGAAACAACTTCGCCAGATACGTCGAGAAAAGATCTCGATGGTGTTTCAGTCGTTTGCCTTATTACCGCATATGTCGGTCGTCGATAATGCCGCCTTTGGCTTAAGCCTTGATGGCTGCGATAAAAAAATGGCTCTTGTGAAAGCGATGCAAGCACTTGAGCAGGTGGGACTTGCCGCCTATGCTCACTCTTATCCGGCCGAACTTTCCGGTGGTATGCAACAACGTGTCGGTATAGCCAGAGCACTGGCGACCGGTTCTGAAATCATGTTAATGGACGAGGCCTTCTCTGCTCTGGATCCGCTAATCAGAACCGAAATGCAAGATGAACTGGTCAAATTACAAGAAAAAAACCGCCGCACTATCATCTTTATCTCTCACGATTTGGATGAAGCGATGCGCATTGGCGATCGCATTGCCATTATGGAACACGGCAATATCGTGCAAATCGGCACACCTGAAGAGATTTTGCGCAACCCGGCCACCGAATATGTCGAATCCTTCTTTAAAGGCGTCTCCATGAGTGAGGTGCTAAGTGCCAAACACCTCATCAATAAAAAGTTTTTCTCGGTTCCTAAAAAAGACAGCCAGGGCACCCAAACCATCAGTCGTCTGCTTAACGAATCCGACTATGACTATGCTTATTTGACCAATTCGGAGAAAACGCCTATTGGCGTGGTGACCATGGAAAGCCTGCACAACGCCAGGCAATCCACCGATAGGCTCGAAGACGCATTTTTGGACGGTGTTAGCTGCATAGATGCGGAAACCCCGATTAATGACATTATCGGTACCATGGCTGAAGCGCCTTGCCCTTTACCTGTGGTGAATGAACACAAACAAATGATTGGAATCATGACCCGTGCCAAACTGTTGAAAGCACTGGATCCAAACTAAGAAGCCAGATTAGGAATAGATATGTCCGATAGTAACCCTTGGGCTAGCGCCAGTGACCAGCCAGCCGAAGACAGCGCAAATACCACCCCGTGGCAAGCTAAGGATGCGAACAATAATGCCGCCGACAGCAATCCTTGGGGACAAAACAATGCTGCCGAATCTACAGGCAATGATAGCTCAAACTGGCTGAATGAAGCCTCTCAAGTAGATACCAGCAATCAAACGTTCTCACTGAGTGATCCTTTTGCGGAAAAACTTATTCCGTTTGATATCTGGGTTGAAGACGGCCTGGAATGGCTGGTAACCAATTTCCGCGACTTCTTTCAAGCGATCCGCCTACCGGTAGACTGGACCTTAAATTCATTAGAGGCTTTTTTGCTATCGTTGAACCCATGGGTAGTGGTGCTCTTCTTTACTTTGTTCGCTTGGCAAATGGGGGGTCGTAAGCTTGGTGCCATGAGCGCCATTTCACTGATCATCATCGGTTTTTTGGGCGCCTGGTCGGAAACCATGGTGACTCTGGCACTGGTATTTACCGCAGTGTTGTTCAGTTTGATTATCGGTATACCCTTAGGTATCTGGATGGGTAAGTCGGATCGGGTCAAAACCTTTTTAATGCCGGTGCTCGATGCCATGCAGACGACCCCGGCTTTTGTCTATCTCATACCGATAGTAATGCTGTTTGGTATCGGTAATGTACCCGGTGTGGTGGTAACGATTATTTTCGCCCTGCCGCCTCTGGTCAGACTGACCAGCCTCGGTATCCGCCAGGTACCGAAAGACCTTATTGAAGCCGGACAAGCGTATGGTGCCAGCCCGATGCAGATGCTTTTCAAAATCGAGTTACCTGTGGCTAAACCGACCATTATGGCGGGAATCAACCAGAATCTTATGTTATCACTGTCGATGGTGGTGATCGCTTCCATGATTGCCGTAGGCGGGCTGGGACAAATGGTGCTGCGCGGTATCGGTAGACTGGATATGGGATTGGCTGCTATCGGCGGGCTTGCCATTGTGCTGTTGGCCATTATTCTCGATCGCATTACCCAATCAATGGGACAACCTCCTAAAGCCGCAAACATCCGTTGGTATCAACGAGAGCCACTGGCTTGGCTGAGCCAAATATTCACAAAAGAAAACAAAGGTTAGCACAATGAAAAACAGATTATTTTTGGCAGCGACTGCCGCCGTTGTTTCGACTCTCTCGCACACTGCGCTTGCCGCTCAAGTTACCGGTTATCAAAGCCCTATTGCCGAAGAAACCTTTCAGACCGAGATCGTTAACCGCGCTTTGGCCGAGCTGGGTTATCAAATCAATGATATCAACGAGGTCGACTACGCCGTGGGCTACAAATCCATCGCTCAAGAAGCCGATTCAGACGATATCAGTTTTATGGCGGTGAACTGGGCTCCTCTGCATGAAAACATGTATAAAAAAGCCGGTGGCGATCAAGTCTTTTTTCGCCAAGGCAATTATGTCGAAGGCTGTGCTCAAGGCTATCTGATTGATAAAAAGACCGCCGATAAATACCACATCAAATATATTAACGATCTGAAAAAGCCGGAAATTGCCAAGTTGTTTGATAACAATAACGACGGTAAAGCCGATTTGGCCGGTTGTAACCCGGGCTGGGGTTGCGAGAAAGTGATTGAATACCAGCTTGATGCCTTCGGTCTGCGCGATACGGTACAACACAATCAAGGCCAATACTCGGCAATCATCTCCGAGACCATTACCAATTTTAAGCAAGGCAAGCCGGTGCTTTACTATACTTGGACGCCATATTGGGTTTCAGGCATTCTTAAACCGGGTAAAGACGTGACTTGGCTTCAAGTAACACGCACTGCGCACCCGGTCACCAAAGACACCTCCTTGGCGAATGGCGCAAACTATGGCTTTAATATTAATGCCATGCGCATCATTGCCAATAAATCGGTTGCCGAAAAACACCCTGATGCCGCTAAACTGTTCTCGGTAATGACACTGAATGTCAACGATGTCTCGGCGCAAAACCAGTTGATTAAGAACGGACAAAACACACCAGAAGACATCAATCGCCACGTTAGCGCTTGGATCAATGCCAATAGACAGCAGTTTGATAGCTGGATTGCACAAGCCAAAGCAGCAAAATAATAATTCATTTTTACTGAACCCATTAAGCGCGCCATGACCGCGCTTTTTTGGTTTAGTTATTGCCCCTCGCTGTTAAGCGTCCGTCTGTTTTATAATAAAGCTAATCTCTATCCAAACCGATAGCCTTAATCACACTCCTCTTTTACTGACAGGAGTAACTTCGATGCAAAATGTCTCTGTAAAGACCTTGTTTTTTGTCCTCACTTTATTTGGTTTGAGCCTGCTATCTGCTTGCAGCTCTCAACCCATCAAACAGTATTCGGGAATTTATTTAGGCGACTATCTTGTCTTGAAACGCAGCCTGAATATTCAACCCGGCAGCGCCAGAGTATTTATTCAAAACGGCCAGATCAGCAGTAAAGGTTTCAACCGCTACGATCAGCATTGCCGCATTGAAGTCAAACAACTCAGTGAGCAAATGCAGATCGTGCCACCGGGGCGCTACAGAATTGATAGCATCCATATCGATGAAGAGCAAATTGCCGCCAACAACAATCTGAACCTAGCATTGAATACCCATTTTGGCATCTTTACCGATTTTCACGGTGTTGGTGGCTATATGGGCATAGGAATAGGCGCGGATCCATTCTATAGAACCGAGACCATGGACATGGTACACCTATATCTGAGCAACCCCAATTATGCAAACATCCTCCGTCTAACCTGTGCCGGCTCTTTAAGCGATGGCAATATCATGGACGCGCCGCATAGCTACCGCCCGGATTTGGCATCCATCAATCAAATTTTAGGTTATATCGGCTATATCGAAACTCACCAGGGTAAATAAAAAAACCGTAGCCTCAATTTCTCAAAGCTACGGTTTTTAGTTGATTAGGGGTTAATCAAATATCAATCGCGCAGATAAACTAACCTTTGGCGCTATCTTGTTGACTGATTGAGGTAGAAGCGGATTCAAGTGTGCAATCCCACATCCAATCGGCGGCATGAGCGACGCCGAAAGAGGTACTGAACATGAAAGCGCAAATCAGAGCTAACTTTTTCATGGCGTTCTCCTTTTAAATACAGTTGCTGCAAAACGCAGTTCCTATATTAGAAAACTCTGCACAACTCCATAAGGGCAAATGCAAACAGTCGATGTTCTATTAATTGCCTAGGCACCTTGAGAACGCAAGCATTCCGATAGATAGCTATAACCATAAAGGCTCAAAGCGCCATCACTAGTTCGTATCCATTTGCCTATATATGCTAATTGTGCAATGGTTACCAATTGTCTAATATCTATAGATAACCTAACCTTTGTTAAGGAGGGGGGTATGCTGCTATTTGGTCAATACCTAAAGCAATGCCGTGAACAAATACCTTTATCACAGCGTCAACTGGTCAACCGTCTTAATGATTATGATGATATTTTCCAATCTCTCGATAACACTACCCTGAGCCGTTGGGAACGCTCTATCAATCTGCCTTCACTAATCAAACAAACTCGTTTAACGGCCTTTATCGCTGAGCAATACCAGCGCCTGTTCCCATTTATCGCTGAGCAGCCCTACCATGAAATAGCCAAACTACTGCATAGCCAGTTTTTTTGCTGTTCAAATCATCAAAGCCAACTGGTGGTGAAATGCCCGATTGATCAAATCGACCATCGCGACTTCATTATTCACCCGATTAACAGCTCAGCGCATCAAACAGCGGCAATCAACCATAACCTACATATCTATTCACAAATCCATAGACGTCAATTGAGCCTGCAACAACACCAGCAATTGTCACAACTAGCGGCAAATACCTTTTTGGTATGTGATTATTATGATCAGTACCTAGGGCACCTGTTTCTGCTCAAACTAACACAACAAAGCTATCAGCAGATAATCAACTTTGAACGACCTGAATCAAGTTTGAACAAGGCCGACATTGCTCCGGCAGAGGAGCCGGGCTATTACTATATCTTCGGTTTGTTCAGTCTAGGAATTGCCGTGGCCAGTCTATTGATCTGCCATCTTTATGCATTGTTGATAAAAAACCAATTTTCAATCAAAGGAATCGGATGGTTGACGCATGGGCATGAACAGCGAGATTGGGCGGTTCAGATGGGTATGCAGCCAGCACTGAAATCTTCAACACGAAATCAAGGCTTGGTGTATCAGGCCGACTTACAAACCGTGTTGTGCAGTGAAAGGCTGATGAAATTGCTTTTTAAGCGATAACTTATTGACGCATGGTGCGGGAAATGTCGAATTCATCCTCGAAATTAGAACGGTATGGATTGATATCGAGTCCACCACGGCGCACATAGCGTGCATAGACAGTTAATTGCGTCGGTTGACAGTGCTTGCTGATATCCATAAAGATTCTTTCCACACACTGCTCATGAAACTCGTTATGTTCACGAAACGAGATAAGGTACTTCAACAGACTTTCAACCTCAATCTCCTGACCACTATAGCGGATTACCACAGAACCCCAATCAGGCTGTGCGGTTACCAGACAATTGGATTTTAATAAATGACTGTTAATCGTTTCCTGCTCGACCTTATTCGATAAAGTCTTCAATAAAGAAGCATCCACCTGATAGGCATCGACTGTAATATCCAGTTCATCGATATTTTCACCCGGTAAATCCCCGAATAGCAGTTCATGCCCATGCAGCGGTTTAAAATCAATGACCACAGGACCACCAGATGCCTCTGAAAGATCTTTTTCCATTAACTGGATCACTTCAGCCTCACCTGCAAAACGAGAGCCGTTAAAGCTATTTAAGTAAAGCTTAAACGATTTCGATTCGACTAAATTTGGCGAGTCCGCTTGAAAGGCGAATTCAGCGATGCGCACTACAGGCTTGCCCTTGGCATTTAACCAAGAGATTTCGTAACCGGTCCAAATATCCAAGCCAGTGAAAGGTAGATTCAACTCATCTATACCAAGTTCGTCACGTTTCTCCTTACGAGCAATAGGAAATAACAGCGAAGCGTCGTACTCGGCACAATAGGGCGTCGTTTTCCCCAATAAACTGTCTGTGGCTTTATTTGAACTCATAGCGATTAACCTGCTACATCAAAGTTACGTAATGCAGTTCTAAAGGCATTGAATGGATTCAATAGCGCATCAGCAATGACAATGGCAAAACCGATCCAATGAAAAAAAGTCGGCTCTTTACCGGTAACGAAATATAGGTAAGTCAGTAAGCCTGTTGCGAGGATAACGGTAAGTACTGCCCAAAACTGGTCGACAAAGAATGCGACAGGGCTGACATCACCTGATTTGAACATCTCGATAAATAATACCGCGACTGCACAGGTAATAAAGACATAGCCAAGAGTGCCTTCAAGGCTCACCTGAAAATATTCGGCAACTAATAAGAATACTATCAACAATAACATCCATGGAATCTTGCCAATCATTGATAAAGCGTTGTTACTTGACACATTAACTTCTGAACCCATATCACCTCCTGATTATTTATCGCTATTGTACTAAACAATACCAGAAAGGCCAGTAATCATAATCAGCGACGCTGACAGCACAATAGCAATCAAATTGCTATCGATACTATAGCAAGCATATAAGGGACCAGTCATGACAGAGTAATTAGAAGGAAACTCTAAATAGAGTTAGATTGATAAATAGCGGCCAAAAAAAAAACCGCGAACCCTCAATTGGGAACGCGGTTTTTTAGGATATAAGCTTGGCAATGACCTACTCTCACATGGGACCTCCCACACTACCATCGGCGCTGAGACGTTTCACTACTGAGTTCGGTAAGGGATCAGGTGGTTCCATCTCGCTATTGTCACCAAGCAATTTGGTGTTATGTGCAGAGCGATCTACACATAAAATTCTTGGAATAGAGTTGTTTAGGTTTGTATCCGAGTTTTACTCAAGGTATACCACAACATCGTCTTGTTCAATTAACAAGTCACTTTTGAGTTGTATAGTTAAGCCTCACGGGTAATTAGTACAAGTTAGCTTCATACATTACTGCACTTCCACATCTTGCCTATCAACGTCATAGTCTCTAACGGCCCTTCAGAAGACTTAAAGTCTAGGGAAAACTTATCTTGAGGCAGGTTTCCCGCTTAGATGCTTTCAGCGGTTATCCTTTCCGAACATAGCTACCCGGCAATGCAATTGGCATCACAACCGGAACACCAGGGGTTCGTCCACTCCGGTCCTCTCGTACTAGGAGCAGCCCCTCTCAATTTTCCAACGCCCACGGCAGATAGGGACCGAACTGTCTCACGACGTTCTAAACCCAGCTCGCGTACCACTTTAAATGGCGAACAGCCATACCCTTGGGACCGACTTCAGCCCCAGGATGTGATGAGCCGACATCGAGGTGCCAAACACCGCCGTCGATATGAACTCTTGGGCGGTATCAGCCTGTTATCCCCGGAGTACCTTTTATCCGTTGAGCGATGGCCCTTCCACACAGAACCACCGGATCACTAGAACCTGCTTTCGCACCTGCTCGACGTGTCTGTCTCGCAGTCAAGCACCCTTTTACTCTTGCGCTCATTGCACGATGTCCGACCGTGCTGAGGGTACCTTCGCGCTCCTCCGTTACTCTTTAGGAGGAGACCGCCCCAGTCAAACTACCCACCATACACTGTCCCTGAGCAGGATTCACTGCCCGAGGTTAGAACCTCAATAATATCAGGGTGGTATTTCAAGGATGGCTCCACTGCAACTGGCGTCACAGTTTCAAAGCCTCCCACCTATCCTACACAGATAGTATCAAAGTCCAGTGCAAAGCTGTAGTAAAGGTTCACGGGGTCTTTCCGTCTAGCCGCGGGTACGCAGCATCTTAACTGCGATTTCAATTTCGCTGAGTCTCGGCTGGAGACAGTGTGGCCATCATTACGCCATTCGTGCAGGTCGGAACTTACCCGACAAGGAATTTCGCTACCTTAGGACCGTTATAGTTACGGCCGCCGTTTACCGGGGCTTCGATCAAGAGCTTCGCTAATGCTAACCCCATCAATTAACCTTCCGGCACCGGGCAGGCGTCACACCCTATACTTCATCTTTCGATTTTGCAGAGTGCTATGTTTTTAGTAAACAGTTGCAGCCACCAGTTTATTGCAACCTCCAGACGCTTACGGAGCAAGTCCTTCACGTTAGGAGGCGTACCTTCTCCCGAAGTTACGGTACCATTTTGCCTAGTTCCTTCAGCCGAGTTCTCTCAAGCGCCTTAGAATTCTCATCCTGACCACCTGTGTTGGTTTGGGGTACGATTATTTATTACCTGAAGCTTAGAAGCTTTTCTTGGAAGCATGGCATCAATCACTTCGTCCAAAAGAGGACTCGTCATCAATTCTCAGCATAAAGTATCCCGGATTTGCCTAAGATACATGCCTACAATCTTAAACTTGGACAACCATCGCCAAGCTGATCTAGCCTACTCCGTCCCTCCATCGCAGTAATAAATAGTGCAGGAATATTAACCTGCTTCCCATCGACTACGCTTCTCAGCCTCGCCTTAGGGGTCGACTAACCCTACGTCGATTAACGTTGCGTAGGAAACCTTGGTCTTTCGGCGAGGGAGCTTTTCACTCCCTTTATCGCTACTCATGTCAGCATTCGCACTTCTGATACCTCCAGGACACTTTACAATGCCCCTTCGCAGGCTTACAGAACGCTCCTCTACCATGCGTGTAAACACGCATCCGCATCTTCGGTATATTACTTAGCCCCGTTAAATCTTCGGCGCAGGCCGACTCGATCAGTGAGCTATTACGCTTTCTTTAAAGGGTGGCTGCTTCTAAGCCAACCTCCTGACTGTCTAAGCCTTCCCACATCCTTTCCCACTTAGTAATATTTAGGGACCTTAGATGGCGGTCTGGGTTGTTTCCCTCTTGACTACGGACGTTAGCACCCGCAGTCTGTCTCCCATGATTGCACTTGCTGGTATTCGGAGTTTGCAATGGGCTGCTAACCCTTGACGGGCCGCTAGACCATAACAGTGCTCTACCCCCAGCAGTGAGACATGAGGCTCTACCTAAATAGATTTCGAGGAGAACCAGCTATCTCCGGGCTTGATTAGCCTTTCACTCCGATCCACAACTCATCCCCGCATTTTTCAACATACGTGGGTTCGGTCCT